>CAURAS010000034.1:0-9796 GCA_963522865.1 uncultured Cardiobacterium sp. | reverse complement strand
ACTACCCTCATTCAAAACAACATAAATAGTTCCCTCCTGTGGGACTGGAACAGCGCCCTCCCCCTGTGGGGGAGGGTTGGGGTGGGGGCAGCAAATAAACCGCGCAGCGGCAAAACCCCAAAAACTACGCCATCCTCATTTACATACACCCTGAGCGCTCAGGTGTATGTAAACAGCCCCATAGCGTGCGCCTTGACGCACCGCCATCTTCCCATGCCACCCGCTACTGGCCGAATCCCATGAACATGACCACCTGGTGGCTGGCACTCGCCCTCATGCTCCTCTGCGAAGGAGCGCTGATTGGTATTGCCCCTGCCGTTTGGCGGCGCACCATGCGCCAGCTGGGCGAACTGCCGGACAACGCCCTGCGCCGCATCGGCCTTGGCATGGCCGCCACCGCTATCCTCATCGTCGCCCTGCTACTATGGCTCGCGCACTAGAAACACCCCATAATCACCCGTCCCTGCCCCACCTTTGCAATGGCCTGCAAACAAGAAATACCAGGCAACCGATAAAAACCCATCCGTATTGATAAAAACATTGCCATGAACTTTAACAAACTGATACCGGAACTATCCGTTTTTGACATAAGCCAAACCAAAGACTTTTATAAAAAGCTGGGGTTCAAAATAGAATATGAACGAGCCGAAGAAAACTTTGTCTTCATGTCATTCGAGGATAGCCAATTCATGTTTGAACAAATCCATGACAAAGGCTGGAACACTGGTGCATTGGAATACCCGTTAGGGCGAGGAATAAACCTATCCATCACCGTTGAGAACGTTGAAGCGCTCTATGAAACTGTTAAAAACGGACAAATGGACATTTACCGAGAACTTACAAAAAGCACCTATCTGGTCAATGGCATCGCGGAAGAACCAATAGAATTTCTCATCCAAGACCCCAATGGATACCTGCTCAGATTTACAAGCTGACAAATCTCGGATGAAGGCTGCCGCATCCGTGAATACACCACCACTTCCCCGAAGGTAAACTACCCACCGCATTTCCCACCACTTAACCAAGGAAAACACCCATGAGTACAAACCTGGTCGTCATCGGCGCCCAATGGGGCGACGAAGGCAAAGGCAAAATCGTCGATCTGCTCACCGAAAAAGCGGGCGCCGTCGTGCGCTACCAGGGCGGGCACAACGCTGGCCACACCCTCGTCATCGACGGCAAAAAAACCGTGCTGCACCTCATCCCGGCAGGCATCCTGCACGCAGGCGTCAAAAGCTACATCGGCAACGGCGTCGTCCTCTGCCTGCGCGCCCTCTTTACCGAAATCGCCGCGCTGGAAGCCGCCGGTGTGCCCGTCATGGAGCGCCTGCACATCTCGCCCGCCTGCGCCCTCATCCTGCCGACGCACAGCGCGCTGGATCAGGCACGCGAAGCCGCGCGCGGCGCAAACAAAATCGGCACCACCGGACGCGGTATCGGCCCCGCCTACGAAGACAAAATCGCGCGACGCGGCCTACGCCTCGCCGACCTGCAACACCCGGACATCTTCCGCGAGCGCCTGCGCGAACTGATGGATTTCCACAACTTCCAGCTTGAACACTACTACCATCAAGAGCCGCTGGACTACGCCGCCGTCTGTGACGAATGGCTAGCCTACGGCGAACACGTCCGTCCGCTCATCACCGACGTTACCCTCGCCATCACCCGCCACAGTGCAAAAGGCGAGCACATCATCTTCGAAGGTGCACAAGGCGCAATGCTCGACATCGACCACGGCACCTACCCCTTCGTCACCTCGTCCAGCACCGCCGCTGGTGGCGCGGCGACCGGCAGCGGCATCGGCCCGCGCGCACTGGACTACATCCTCGGCATCGCCAAAGCGTATAGCACCCGCGTCGGCGGCGGCCCCTTCCCGACTGAGCTACTGGATGCCACCGGCAAACACCTCGCCGAAGTCGGCCACGAATACGGCGCGACCACCGGCCGCGCCCGCCGCTGCGGCTGGATAGACCTGCCTGCGCTGCGCCGCGCCATCTACAACTCCAGCATCAGCGGCCTGTGCCTCACCAAACTGGACGTCCTCGATGCTCTGCCGCAAATCCAGGTCTGCACCCATTACGACATGGACGGCGAGCGCCTTGACGTCGCCCCGGTCGGCGCGGACGAACTGGCGCGCTGCCAACCCGTGTACCAGACCCTGCCCGGCTGGCAAAGCGACACCGTCGGCATCACAGACTACAACACCCTGCCGGAAAAAGCGCGCGCCTACATCGCCTACCTCGAAAACGCGCTTGGCCTGCCGATTGCCATCGTCTCCACCGGCCCCGACCGCGTCCACACCATCCAGCGGGAAACCCTGCTCGGCTGAACACCCGCCCCGCGCTCCCTCCGGGGAGAGGAGACTTGCATGGACCGTGCAAGTCCGCGGGGTGGCTTACCCGCCGCATTGCCGCTGCCGAACCACCGCGCCCCACCACCCCGGAACGACCGCATGAAATACCTGCCCGTTTACCTCTTCGTCGGCTTCATCACCCTCATCCTCATCGTCCTGCCCTTCATTGCCCGCGACGAAAGCCAAAAAATCTACCTCCCCGGCGCGCTCGAAAAAAAACTGCTACAAAAAGCCGAACGCATCCACAAAAAAATCCAAGCAGCGCTGCAAACCCTGAAAACCCGCGCCGCCGCCGAACACATCCCGCCGAAAATCCTCATCAGCGCACAAGAAGCCATCGCGCGCTACGGCGACCGCCCCGGCAGCCAAATCGCCGATAACTACGACGACGACAGCGCCCCCGTTCTCATCTACCACGGCGACCTCACCCTAAACGGCGACCTCAACGCCGCCTGGCTACAACAACAAGTGGCCGAACTGCACGCCACCGCCTACCGCAACCACATCATCATCGACGGCAACCTCACCCTGCAAGGCGCACTGCACGATGACGCCGCGATTCACCTCTCCGTCAGCGGCAACGTTCAGGCCGACTACCTCCTCGCCGCCGACGGCCACATCGAAATCCTCGGCGATATTGACAGCGCGCTCGGCATCTGCGGCGCAGGCAGCCAGGGCACCCTGCACATCGCGGGCAAAATCCGCGCGCCCTACCTCCTCTCGCAAGAACACGCCATGCCGCGCGAAGCCGACAGCCCCGACTACATCCACATCGAAAGCGGCGACATCGGCTACCACCCGGCGAACTTCGACGGCAGCAAAAAAATCCCGCTGGATGACAGCATCAGCGGCGGCAACAACGGCTGGTTCTGGTACTACTACAAACACTCCGCCAAAATGCTGCGCCCGGAAAACTACGAACGCGGAAAATTCTCCCCGGCACAATTCCTCGCGCTGGTGCAAAACGGCGAAAACCCCTTCATCCCCGTCCCGCCACCGAAAAAAACGCAACCATAAAAACGCCCTGTGAATAGGGCGCGAACACAGCTCCTCCCCTGAGCAGAGAGAAAAAATGACCACCCTACACATCACCCCCTGCGAACTCGCCGACTGCGACGCCATTGACCGCCTGACCGCCCGCGCTTACGTACCGAGCGGCTTTGCCGCGGACGACCCGTCCTTCATCGAAATCCTGAACGTTGCCCAACGCGCACAACAGGCACTGGTACTCGTCGCGCGAGAAAACGGCGTGCTGGTCGGTACCCTCACCTGCGCCCTGCCCGGCAGCCGCTGGCAAGAAATCGCCCGCGCTGCTGAAGCCGAACTGCGCATCCTCGCCGTCGCGCCGGAGCGGCAGCGACAGGGCATCGGTAGCGCCCTCATCCGCGCCAGCGCCAAACACGCGCGCCACGCCGGCTGCACCGCGCTCGTCCTCTCCAGCGCCGCCTGGATGCAAGACGCACACCGCCTCTACGAACGCCTCGGCTTCCGCCATACCCCGGAACGCGACTGGCAGCCACGCGCCGACGTCCACCTCACCACTTACCGCCTGGAACTGTCGCCATAACACCTGCACGTAGGGTGGGGGCTTGCCCCACCATCCTCCGCCACCGCAACATAAAACCGAAAAAAGGAATCCCATGAACCCCTACGACTACCTCCGCCCCCTCCTTTTCCGCCTCGACCCCGAACGCGCCCACAACCGCACCCTCGCCCTACTGGCGCGCATGCCCGTCTTCATGCCGCGTAACAGCGGCGGCAAACCCGTTGAACTCATGGGGCTGACCTTCCCCAACCGCCTCGGCCTTGCCGCCGGTCTCGACAAAAACGGCGTCGCCGTCAGCGCCTTTGACCGCGCTGGATTCGGCTTCATCGAAGTCGGCACCGTCACCCCGCGCCCGCAGCCGGGCAACCCGCGCCCACGCCTCTTCCGCCTGCCCGAATTTGACGCCATCATCAACCGCATGGGCTTCAACAACCTCGGCATCGACGCCCTCACCGCCCGCCTCGCCGCCACGCCGAAAACCCGCGCGCTGCTTGGCATCAACCTCGGCAAAAACAAAGACACGCCGAACGAAGCGGCGCTTGAGGACTACCGCATCGGCCTGCAAAAAGCCTGGGCGCACGCCGACTACCTCACCATCAACATCTCCTCGCCCAACACTGCCGGACTGCGCGACCTGCAACACGGCGCGGCACTACGCGAGCTGCTCGCGGGCATCAAAGCCAAACAACAGCGCCTCACCGAAGAAAGCGCGCGCCGCGTGCCAGTAGTCGTCAAAATCGCGCCCGACCTGGACGACGCCGCGCTTTACGCCACCCTCGACACCATTGCCGAAGCCAACATCGACGGTATCATCGCCACCAATACCACCCTCGACAAAACCGCCGTCGCCAGCCACCGCCACGGCGGCGAAGCCGGCGGCCTCTCCGGCGCCCCGCTTACCGCAGCAAGTACCGCCATCGTCAAAAAAATCCGCGCCCACCTGCCACAAATGGCGCTGATTGCCTCTGGCGGCGTGATGACTGCCGCCGATATGCAGGCAAAACTCGATGCCGGCGCCGACCTGGTGCAAATCTACAGCGGCCTCATCTACCACGGCCCGCAGCTCATCCGCGACTGTTTGCACCAACTGGAACAGGCGGGCTAATTTACATACACCTTGAGCGCTCAGCTGTATGTATAACTACCCTGCCACGGGCGAAAGCGGCTATAATTCACAAAACTTTTCACCCTTTCGCATTACAAGGAATCGTCATGAAAAATTTGGAAAATTTCCTCAAATCTATCCGCAGCGACGCCATTTATGAAAAACAGGAGCTGTTCAGCGGCATTGGCAAGTTGCTCAAATCAAACGCGGCGCTGATTACCGTGCTGTCGCTGATCAACAAGTGCCCGCGCGGCCGCATCATCGCGTATTCTGCCGAGACACTGCCGCCGAAAACCTACGCCGAACTGGTTGAGCAGGCAAAGGTCGCCATCAGCCATAGCTCGCCCATCCAGCAATCTATCCATCGTGATGTTTATATTGCGGAAAAAGGCGATGTGGACTGGCTGATGATTATTCAGGAAGGTGAAGGCGACGACGCCAATTTTTTGGTGTTTTACTGATTTTCTGTTTCGCGGTGGGACTTGCCCCACCCTACACATGGCAAGAAAAAGCCCCGCATGGCGGGGCTTTTTCTATGTCGGGCGCTTATTGCAGACGGTCGGCAATGGCGGGGATTTGCGCAATGGCGTCCAATTGCGCCTTAGCACTGGCGAGATCGCCCGCATTGACGGCTTCGCGCAGGGCGGCAATATCTTCACGGAACTGCGCCCGTTGCGCTTTCAGGCCTTTGCGGGAAAGCGCGCGTTCTCCGGCAGCATTGAAACGGCGCAGTGGCGCAGCCATTGCTTCGGCTGAATCGGCTTCTTGCAAGGCGGCAAAACTGTCGCGCAGTTGCGAAGCACGCGTACCGCTATCTGCCGGGGCAGAAGCCGCTGCCTGGCCGCCGCGTTTGCTGGTGTCCTGCCATTCCTGCACGCTGACTACTGGCTGGGACGTTTCGGTGCTGGTTTGCGCGCCGACAGTGCGTTCGGTGATGACGGTAGTCGTGGTCGTTACCTTGGACGGTGGTTGCGGCTGGGCGCGATCGACGGCGTTGCCGTCTGCCAGCGCGGGCGCGCCGAGAATCATCAGGGTTAAAACAAGCGATTTTTTCATGATTTACCTCTTTCAGTGTCGCCTGAGGAAGTTCAGACGCGGCAACCTTAGCACGCCTTGGTGAACGCCAGCTTAACGCCACATTACGCATTATAATGACCGCATGAAACACATCCTGCTCATCGAAGACGACCCCGCCATCGCCGACCCGCTCAGCTACGCCCTTGCGCGCGAACAGTGGCAAGTGGTGTGGCACGACACCGGCATCGCCGCGCTCGCCGCCCTGCAGGCACAACGCTTTGACTGCATCGTGCTGGACGTCGGCCTGCCTGATACCGACGGCTTTGAACTCTGCCGCCGCATCCGCCAGCAATGGCAAACGCCGCTCATCTTCCTGAGCGCACGCAACGAAGAAATCGACCGCATCGTCGGCCTCGAACTCGGCGCGGACGACTACTGCGGCAAGCCGTTTAGCAACCGCGAACTCATCTCGCGCATCAAAGCCGTCTGCCGCCGCAGCCACGAGGCGGAAAGCGCCAGCGTCTGGCAGCACAACGACAGCGCGCAGACCATCAGCTACCACGGCACGACGCTTGATCTCACCCGCTACGAATACCGCCTGCTGCGCCATTTGCTTGCCCACCCCGGACAAACCTTTGACCGCGACCAGCTGGTAAACACCCTCTGGGATCACCCCGACCACATTGACAACCGCACCGTCGATAGCCACATCAAAACCCTGCGGCAAAAACTACGCGCCATCGCGCCGGACGCCGATCCCATCCGCACCCGCCGTGGCTACGGCTACCATTTGGAGCTTTAAATTAAATGCACATCCACCACACTGCCCTCATCGTCTCCGACTACGCACGTAGCAAGCGTTTCTACACGGAAATCCTCGGCCTGCAAATCCTTGCCGAACATTACCGCGCCGCGCGCGATTCGTGGAAACTCGATCTCGGCCTCAATGGCGAGTACGTCGTCGAACTCTTTTCCTTCCCCAACCCGCCGCCACGACCGGGCAGTGTGGACGGTGCGCCGGAAGCCTGCGGCCTGCGCCACCTCGCCTTTGCTGTCGCCGACATTCCCGGCAAACGCGCCGAGCTGCAAGCGCTGGGCATCGCCTGCGAGGCCATCCGCATTGACGAGTACACCGGCAAGCAGCTTTTCTTTATTAAAGACCCGGACGGCCTACCGCTGGAGTTCTATCAGCAATAGCGCCGTTGAACGGTTTTTTACATACAGCTGAGCGCTCAAAGTGTATGTATAGCTGTCCCACGTATTTCATGCAACCTCACCTTCCTTTCCGCAGAAGAACGGGCTTTCTGCTGCGGGGTGTTTATGGAATACAAACGGGGTCCGCTATAAACCGCCGTTATGAAAAAACCGCCATTACGGGCGGTTTTTTGTTGGCAACGGGAACGTTAGCTGTTCAGGCGGATGCCGTCATCATTCCAGTCAATCTCCCAGCCCTGCGCGGCAAACCAGGCGTTAAGCTCGCGCGCGTCGCTGACCCAGTGGTCGTAGCTGTCTTGCGGATTAAAAGGCGAGATGAGCAGGACGAGAAAGCCGCCGGTATAGTCCTTGTCGTTGAGGATGCGGACTGACCAGCCGAAATAGTCGCCCTTGATGATTTTGCCGGTTTTGTTGATTTCAATGGTTGTCATGGAGTTCCTGATGCGCTGCCGTTTACATACACCATGAGCGCTCAGGTGTATGTAAACGGACGCGGTGGCTTTACACCACCAGATTCACCAACTTGCCGCGGACGACGATGCTTTTTTTCGGCGTCTTGCCGTCGCAGTGGCGTTGTACGTCGGGGTGGGCAAGCGCGGTTTTGATGATGTCGTCGTCGCCCGTGTCTGCCGCGATTTCGATTTCGGCGCGGCGTTTGCCGTTGATTTGCACGACGAGGGTGATGGTGTCGCGGGTGAGTGCCTGAGGGTCGGGTTCGGGGATGGCGGTATCGAGGATGTTGCCCGCGTAGCCGAGTTCTTGCCAAAGCGCGGCGGCGATGTGCGGCGTGATGGGGGCGAGGATGAGCAGCAGGATGCGTAGACCTTCGTGGCGCAGGCGTTTTTCTGCTGGTGCGACTTCGCCGAGGGTGTTCAAGATTTTCATCGCCGATGACACCACGGTGTTGTACTGGTTGCGCTCGTAGTCGAATTGTGCCGAGCGCAGTTGTTCGTGGATGGCGTGGCGCAGGGTTTTGTGTTTGGCATCGAGCGCGGCGTGTTCAACCGGGGCGGGGTCGAGCTGGTCGCGGTGGTCGTGGGCGTAGGCCCAGAGGCGTTTCAGGTATTTGTGTGCGCCTTCGACGCCGCTTTCGGACCATTCGAGGGTGGATTCGGGCGGCGCGGTGAACATGGTGTAGAGGCGGGCGGTGTCGGCGCCGTATTTTTTGACCAGCGCTTCGGGGTCCACGCCGTTGTTTTTCGATTTGGACATTTTTTCCATGCCGCCGTATTGCACCGGCTGGCCGTCGGCGATGAGGGTGCCGCCGGTTACGCGCCCTTTGTCGTCGGTGATGGGTTCAACGTCGGTGGGGTTGTACCAAGTTTTTTTGCCCGTCGCGTCTTCGCGGTACCAGGTGGCAGCCAGCACCATGCCTTGGGTCAGCAGGCGTTTGAAGGGTTCGCTGACTTTGACGAGGCCTTCGTCGCGCATCAGTTTGGTGAAGAAGCGGGCGTAGAGCAGGTGCAAGATGGCGTGCTCAATGCCGCCGATGTATTGATCGACGTCCTGCCAGTAGGCGGCGTCTTCTGGCGCGACCATGCCGCCGCTGTAGTCGGGCGACATATAGCGGAAGAAGTACCAGCTGGATTCGACGAAGGTGTCCATGGTGTCGGTTTCGCGGCGGGCGGGGCGGCCTTGCGCGTCTGTCGTCTCGTAGTATTCGGGCAGTTTGGCGAGCGGTGAGCCGCTACCGTCGGGGATGATGTTTTCCGGCAGGACGACGGGCAGGTCGGCATCGGCGACGGGCAGGTCGCGACCATCGGCGTCGTGGATGACCGGGATGGGACAACCCCAGTAGCGCTGGCGGCTGATGCCCCAGTCGCGCAGGCGGTATTGGGTTTTTTCTTCGCCCGCGCCGAGGGCTTGCAGTTTTTTGCCGATGGCGTCGAAGGCGGCGGCGTAGTCGAGGCCGTCGCAGTCGCCGCTGTGAATGAGGCGGGTGTTTTCTTTGGCGACGTACCATTCGTGCCAGGCGGCGCTGTCGTAGCTTTCGCCTTCACGGGCAACGACTTGGCGGATGGGCAGGTGGTATTTGTGCGCGAACTCGAAATCGCGCTCGTCGTGCGCCGGTACGGCCATCACCGCGCCGTCGCCGTAACCCCAGAGGACGTAGTTGGCGACCCACACTTCCAGCGCCTCGCCATTGATGGGGTTGATGACGTAGCGCCCGGTCGGCATACCTTTTTTCTCCATCGTCGCCACGTCCGCTTCGGCAACCGAGCCGGCCTTGCATTCGGCAATGAAGGCGGCAAGAGCGGGATTGTCGGCAGCGGCAGCGGTTGCCAGCGGGTGTTCGGCGGCAACTGCCAAATAGGTCGCGCCAAACAGGGTATCGGGGCGGGTGGTGAAGACTTGCACACTGTGCTGCTCTGGCGTGAGTCCGGCGCGGCTGTCTTCGCGCAGGGCGAAGCGCACGTTCATGCCGCGCGATTTGCCAATCCAGTTGCGTTGCATGGTTTTGACGCGCTCCGGCCAGCCGTCGAGCGTGTCCAAATCGCGCAGCAGTTCTTCGGCGTAGTCGGTGATGCGGAAGTAGTACATCGGAATCTCGCGCTTCTCT
>CAURAS010000033.1:0-9878 GCA_963522865.1 uncultured Cardiobacterium sp. | reverse complement strand
TGTTTTTGGCTGCCGCTGTTTGCGGCAGTGGTTTTGTCTGCCGGGCGCACGCCGCAGCCGGGGCGCTGGTTTGCCGCTTTTGCCGGCGGCGTATTAGCCGGTGCGGTGGCGGTGGCCGCCCTGCCGCAGTCGTCGTCGGCGCTCTTTTGGTTTGCGGCGGTGCGCGGCGCGTTGTTGTTGCTGGCGCTGTTGTTGTTGCTGACCCGGCGCGGCTGGGCGTTTGCCGCGCTGTGGTTCGCCGCCGGGTTGCTTGCTGCCGCGCCGTTTTTTGCCGCCCCGGTGATGAGCGCGTTTTCGTCCACGTCGGTGGTCAATACGTCGTTCATTTTGCATTTTGCCGCCGTGCTGGCTGCCGCTGGCTTGTCGGCGCTGCTTGTTGTCTGGCTGGTGGTACTGCGTTCGCTGGTTTCGCGCACGGTGTGGCAATCGCTGGTGGCGCTGGTGCTCTGCACCTGGCTCGCGGTGGCGGCGGTGTGGCTCGGCGCGGATATAGGGCTGGCGGCGATTAAGTTGCAGTGGCTGGAGGTGTCCAGCGGGCTGTTGCGCTGGCTGGCGCGGGCGGAGTTTGTCCGCGCCTGGTTCGGTTATGTGGCGCTTGCCGTGCTGGCCGTGGCGACGCTGGCGGCGCTCGTTTTTGGCTGGTTGCCGCGCCGCAGGCGGCTCGCCACCGCGAAAGTGGCGGCGGTGGAGCGGCGTTTGCTCATCGCCGATATGCAACGCGGGCGGCGCGCGGTGTGGCAGGGCGCGTTTGTTTTTGTTTTTGCCCTCGCCACCGCCTTGTTCTGGGATTTGGTTGCCTCGCAACCGCCCGCGTTGTCGAAGGCGACGCCGGTCGAACTCGCTGCCGATGGCGCGGTGCATTTGTCGATTGAGGCGCAAAAGCTGCGCGACGGCGATTTGCACCGCTTCGCCTGGATTTCTGCCGAGGGCAAGGTGGTGCGCTTTTTCGTGATTGACCGCTTCCCCGGCGAGTGGTCGCCGGCGGTGGTGTTCGATGCCTGCCTGCTCTGCGGCGATACGGGGTACGCGATGCAGGGCGACCAGGTGGTCTGCGTTGCCTGCGGCGTGCGCCTTTTCCGCCCCAATGTCGGCAAGTCCGGCGGCTGTAATCCGGTGCCGATTGAGGGCTGGTCGCAGGCGGGCGGTGAGATTGTCGTACCGCGCAAGGCGCTGGAAGCGGGGCTGAATTTCTTTAAGGCGGTGGTTGAGCTGGAGGTGATTGACCCGGTCGATGGCAGCAAGGTGAAGAACACCACCGCGCCGCACCGCTACAGCTACGGCACGAAGACGTACTTTTTCCGCACCGAGGAAAATTATCAGCGTTTTGTCGATAAACCCGAAGATTTTGTGAAGGAGTAAGGCGATGTTTTGGCGGATGATTTTTCAGCTTTGGCGGCATGATTTGCCGCGCAAGTCGCTGGCGTTTTTGACGATTTTTTTGGCGTCTGCCCTGATTGCGGGCCTGCTCGCGGTGTCGGTCGATATTGGCGACAAGATGTCGCGCGAGTTGAAGTCCTACGGCGCCAATATTTTGATTGAACCGGCGGGCGGCGCGCTCCTGCCGGACGATGTCGCCGGGCAGCAGTATTTTTTGGACGAGAAGGTGCTGCCGTCGGTGATGGATATTTTTTGGCGCAACAACATCTACGGCTTCGCGCCGCTGCTTTCCGGGCGGCTGCGCGCGGACGGGGTGGAGGTCGCCGCGCTCGGCACGTTTTTTGATCACCCGCTGGATGTCGCCGACGAGACGAATTTCCACACCGGGCAGAAGGCGGTCAGCCCGTTCTGGCAGGTCGCGGGCGACTGGCCGGATGATAGCGGCGCGCTGCCGCAGGAGTTGCCGCTGCTCGCCGGCGTCAAGCTGGCGACGGAGCACGGCTGGAAAACGGGCGATGTATTGCCGCTGTCATCAACCGCGCCGGACAGCCCGCTGCGGCGTGCGCGCATTGTCGGCATTCTCACCAGCGGCGCGGCGCAGGACGAGCAGCTCGTGCTGCCGCTCGCTGCCTTGCAGGATTTGCTGGGCTTGCAGGGCAAAATCAGCGCGATTCAGGTGGCGGCGATGACCGTGCCGGAAAATGATTTGTCGCGCAAGGCGCACGAGAACCCGTCGGCGCTGGACGCCAAGCAGTACGACCAGTGGTATTGCACCGCTTACGTTTCCACCATCGCGCACCAGTTGGAGGAAACCGTTTCCGGCTCGGTGGTGCGCCCGGTGTGGCAGGTCGCCGCTTCCGAAGGCGTCGTTATCGAAAAAATCCAGTTGCTGCTAATCGTGTGCAGCGTCGCCGCGCTGATTTCCGCCGGGATGGGCATCGCCTCGCTCACCGGCAGCGGCATCATGGCGCGCGCCAAGGAAATCGGGCTGATGCGGGCGCTGGGCGCCAAACCGTGGCAAATCGCGCTGCTCTTTTACGCCGAATCGGTGCTGGTTGGCGCGCTTGGCGGCCTGCTCGGCTGCGCGGGCGGCGCGCTGCTCGGCTGGGCGATTGGCGAGGCGCTCTTTGGTGCGGCGCTCGGCTTTACCTGGATTGTCGTGCCGGTGGTGGTTTTCGCCGCCGTGCTGATTGCGCTGATTGGCACCTGGTTCCCGGTGCGCAGCATCGCCCGCCAGGTGCCGGTGGAGGTGCTCTATGAACGCTAACAACATGAAATGGCTGCTGTTATTCAAGGCGCTGCGCCTCAAGTGGCGGCGCACGCTGGTCATCATCGCCGCCCTTTCCATCGGCGCTGCGATGGTAACGGCGATGGCGTCGGTCTATTTCGACATCAACGAAAAAATGAGCCGCGAGTTGCGCTCCTTCGGCGCCAACTTCTACCTCGGCGCGAAAAACGAAACGCCGTTTACCCTCGACCAGTACGAAGCCATCATCGCCGCCATGCCGCCCGCGCTCTACCACGCTTCCAGCCCATATCTTTACGCGGTGGCGCGCAGCGAACGCGAACCCGTCGCGCTGGTCGGTGTCGATTTCCCGGCGCTGCCCGCGCTCGTCCCCTACTGGCAGGTGCAGGGCGACTGGGTCAGCGTCGCCTTTGACGACCGCAACACCATGCTCGGCAAGGCGCTCGCCGCGCAACTTGAGCTCAAAGTGGGCGACAGCATCAGCCTCGTCAAGGATAACGGCCAGAAAAAAACCTTCCGCGTCAAAGGCATCATCGAAAGCGGCGACGCGATGGACAACGTGATGCTGCTCAACATCCGCGTCGCACAAGACTGGCTCGGCAACCAGGACGGCATCAGCTACGCGCTGGCGAGCCTCGCCAACGACAACGACGCCGTCACCGCCTACGCGGAAAAACTCTCGCAAGAGTACCCGCAGCTCGACATCCACCCCATCCGCAAAGTCAGCGCCGCCGAAGGACAAATCCTGCACAAAATCAAAGGACTGATGGGCGTCGTCTGCATCGTCATCCTGCTGCTCTCCAGCCTGTGCGTGAACACCTCGCTCACCGCGATGACCCACGAACGCCGCCGTGAATTCGCCCTGCAAAGCGCGCTCGGCGCCAGCCGCAAACAAATCACCGCGCAGATGATCCGCGAAACCGCACTGATGGCCGCTGTCGCCGTCGTCATCGGCCTCATTCTTGGCCTCATCCTCGCGCAAATCCTCGGCGCCGTCGTCTTCCACGCCAGCATCACGCCGCGCCTGCCGGTCTTCCCGCTTGCCATCATCCTCTCCACCGCCGTCGCCGCCGCCGCCGTCGCCCTGCCGCTCAAGCGCGTCCTCGCCCTGCAAGCCGCCGACATCCTCAAAGGAGCCTGAACCCATGCAACCCGTCATCCAAACCGTCCACCTCTACAAACGCTTCGGCACCGTTACCGCGCTGGACGACGTGAACATCACCGTCGCGCGCGGCGAATTCGTCGCCATCATGGGCTCCAGCGGCTCCGGCAAAACCACGCTGATGAACATCCTCACCTGCCTCGACACCCCGACAGAAGGCAAAGTACTCTTAAACGGCACCGACGCCGCCGCGCTCGACGACGAAGCGCGCCGCGTCTTCCGCGCGCGCACCATCGGCCTCGTCTTCCAGCAATTCCACCTCCTGCCCTACCTCACCGCCTGCGAAAACGTCATGCTGGCGCAGTACTACCACAGCGTCACCGACAAGGCGGCGGCGCTCGCCGCACTGGAACGCGTCGGCCTCGCACACCGCAGCGACCACCTGCCAAAACAACTCTCCGGCGGCGAACAACAGCGCGTCTGCATCGCCCGCGCGCTGATTAATGAACCAGAAATCCTCTTTGCCGACGAACCCACCGGCAACCTCGACGCCGAAAACGAACAAACCGTACTGCGCATCTTCGCCGAACTGCACGCGCAAAACCGCACCATCGTCATGGTGACGCACAACCCCGACCTCGGCGCGAGAACCGACCGCATCATCCGCCTGCAACACGGCAGGATTCAGGAATGAACCGCCCCCAAATATACATACAGCCGAGCGCTCATCGTGTATGTATAGCAGTCCTCCCAAAGCCTCATACGGCGTTGCGCCGCCTGCCCGCGCCCATTCCTTCCATAAACGACCATGCCCACACAACTCCTGCAAACCCTCGCCGACCTGCGCCCCTGGTCGCTCGCCGCCCTCGCCCGTGAACTTGCCTGCGAAGAAAACCGCATTCGCGCCCAACTCGCCACCCTGCAACAAAGCGGCATCGTCCCCCTGCAAGAAACCGCCGCCGGCTGGCAAATACGCCCCGCGCTGGACCTGCTTGACGCCGCCTGGCTCAGTCGTGCATGCCCAGCTGCCGCCGTACAAGTCCTGACCGTTACCGATTCCACCAACAGCGTCCTCGCCCGGCAAAGCGCGCGCGCAAACGGCGATGCCATTCTCGCCGAATACCAAAGCGCCGGACGCGGCCGCCGTGGGCGTACCTGGCAGTCGCCCTTCGCCGGACAAATCATCCTCAGCATGTATTGGCACTACCCCGATCCGCATGCCGCGACTGCTTTGAGCATCGTGCTGGGCATCGCCGCCGCCAGCGCCCTGCGCGCCGCGGGCTACCCGGTGCAACTGAAATGGCCGAACGACCTCTATCTGCACGGGCGCAAACTGGGCGGCATCCTCGTGGAAACCGCCATCGGCGCGCACGGAACGGACACCATCGCCGGCATCGGCATCAACCTCCTGCCACCCCCCAACCCCGCGCAACCCACCGCCAGCCTGAGCGAAGACGGCAGCATCGCGCGTAACCCGCTTACCGCCGCGCTGATTAACGCCTGGCGCGATGCTTTCGCCCGCCACCCCGCTGACTGCCCTGCCCTGCCCGCCCGCTGGCACGCGCTGGATCTGTACGCCGACTGCCCCGTCTGCCTGCACCGCGCGCATGACACCATTCACGGCATCAACCGCGGCATCGACGCGCAAGGCCGCCTGCTGCTCGAAACCGCCGACGGCATCAGCGCCTGGAGCGAAGGCGAAACGAGCCTGCGTCCGCAATAATTCATTTACATACACCTCGAGCGCTCAGCTGTATGTAAAAGTCTCCCCGAAAGCCACAAAAAAAGGGAACACCGCCTACGCCAAAAGGAAAAGGTGACATTAAAACCTTCTGACGTGAAGCGGGGTTCCCCGGCGGCAAAGTTTAACGGCGCATCCTGCCTTTTTCAACGAGATTCATGGCAATAGCCGCGCATGCGCGGGCCGCGCCCGCCCGCTATAATGCCCGCCCGCTTTTATCCCTCATGCCAATGCCACTTTCTCCCGCTGCCCGCGGCGTCCTCTGGGCGCTGTTCGCCACCTTCAATTTCGCGCTGATGGGCGTGCTGACTAAAGAAAGCGCGCGCCTGTTCGCCTACCAGTCCAACGAACTCGCCACCTGGCGCAATCTGCCTGCCGTCTTCGCCCTCGGCGCTTACGCCCTGCTGCGCCGTCAGCGCTTTTCCACTAAATTGCTGCGCGCGCACGTGGTGCGCAGCGTTTCCGGCGCGAGCGCGAGCCTGATTCAGTTCTACACCCTGACCATCCTGCCACTCGCTACCGCCGTCACCCTCGGCTACAGCTCCGCCATTTTCATCGCGCTCTTTTCCTTCCTGCTGCTGCGCGAGCGCATCACCCGCCGCACCCTCGCCGTGCTGGTGATTGGCCTCTCCGGCGTCGCCATCCTGCTGCGCCCCGGCTTTAACAGCGGCCAGGCGTGGGGACTGTCCTGCGGTCTCGTCGGCGCGGCCGCGACTGGCCTTGCCCACCTGCAACTGCGCGAGATGAGCGCCACCGGCGAGCCGGCCTGGCGCATCGTCTTCTATTTCTCGCTGGTCAGCACCCTGCTGAGCGCGCTGATTGCGACCTACCAGGGCTGGCACGGCATCGAACTGCGCGCCCTGCCGTATCTGCTCGGTATCGGCGCGAGCGGCCTCATCGCGCAGATTGCCATTACCCGCGCCTACGCCATCGGGCAGAAATTCACCATCGCCGCGATGTCCTATCTCACCGTGGTCTATTCCGTCCTCTTTGGCCATTTCCGCTTCGGCGAGACGCTAAGCGGGCAGGAAATCGCCGGTATTGCCGTCATCATCGGCGCCGGCATCCTCAGCATCAATGCCAAAGCGGCAACCCGGAAACGTTAGCCGATATACATACACCTCGAGCGCTCAAGTGTATGTATAGCAATCCTCCAATCCCCCCAATATTCCCATGCACCGTCCCCCGACTCCTGATACCGCGCCCTTCATCGTCGGCAACCTCTGGCGCCACCTCATCAACATGACGCTGGCGCGCAGCGTCGGCATCCTGGCTACCTTCATCGTTGATTTCGTGGATATCCTCTTTATTAGCCGCCTGGACGATGCCCACCTCATCGCCGGCATGGGCTTTGCGGCCGCCGCGCTCTACTTCATCCGCGCCGTTGCCATTGCCCTGGGCATCACCACCACCGTGCTGGTCGCGCGTGCCATTGGCAGCGGCGACCGCCACCGCGCAGCGCGCTACGCCTGGGACACTTCCGCCTTCAGCTTCCTCCTGCTGAGCCTACTCGCCGCCCTCGCCTGGTTCGCGCGCGAACTCATCCTCGCTGCCCTCGGCGCGCGCGGCGCCAGTCTGCATCATGCCGCCGACTACCTCGCCATCGTCCTCATCGGCCTGCCGCTCCTGGCACTGGGCAACTGCGGCACGTCCACCCTCTTCGCTCTCGGCAGCGCGCGCCTGGCGATGTACGTCAGCCTGAGCGCGACCGCGACGCAAGCCGTCCTCGACCCCATCTTTATCTTCGTCTGCGGCTGGGGGCTGCAAGGCGCGGCGCTCGCCTCGCTCGCCGCGCAAATCGTGCTGGTGATTGCCGCCTGGTACGTGGTCATCTGGCGCTACCGTCTGCGCGCGCCGCTCTGCCTGCGTCTGCTCCTGCTCAACATCCCGGCGATTATCGCCATCGCCGTGCCAGCGGTCTTGACCAACCTCACCAGCCCGCTCGCCACCGCCTACGCCGCGCGACAAATGGCGCCGTTTGGCGACGACGCCGTTGCCGCCTTCGCCGTCATCATCCGTCTCGTGCCTGTCGGCTTTGCCCTGCTCTTCTCACTCTCCGCCGCCGTCGCCCCCATCGTTGGCCAGAACGCGGGCGCGGCGCGCTACGACCGCGTGCGGCAAACACTACGTGCAGCGCTGCAATTCAACTGGCTGACCGTCGCCGTCATCGGCCTCTCGCTCTACCTCCTGCGCGACCTGCTGCCGCAATGGTTCAAGCTGGACGACAGCGCCGCCGCCCTGCTCCGCTTCTATTGCAGCGGCGCCTCGCTCCTCTTTGGCTTTAAAGGCATGATTTTCTTCATCAATGCCGCTTACAACAACCTCGGCCGCCCTTTCTACTCTACCGCCTCCAACCTCGCCGGCCTCCTCTTCGGCGCGATTCCGCTCATCAGCCTCGGCGCCTGGCTGCTCGGCCCGCGCGGCATCATCCTCGGCCACATGGCAGAAGCCCTCCTGACCGCGCCCGTCTGCTGGCTGGTGGTACAGCGGCTGGTTAGCCGTCTGGAACATCCCTCGTCTCATTTACATACACCATGAGCGCTCAGCTGTATGTATAGCAATCCTCCCAAAGCCTCAGGCAGCACGCCTTGATACGAGACCTTGTGAGTATCGCTATATAAATCCCCCTGCCACCATGTCCCGCAAAATCATCCACATCGACATGGATGCCTTCTACGCCTCGGTGGAGCAGCGCGACCACCCCGAGTGGCGCGGCAAACCGCTCATCGTCGCGCGCGCGGCGGAAGAACGCGGCGTGGTTGCCGCCGCCAGTTACGAGGCGCGCCGCTATGGCATCCATTCCGCCATGTCCACCTTCCGCGCGCAGCAACGTTGCCCGCAGCTCATCCTCGCGCCGCCACGCTTTGCCGTTTACCGCGCCATCAGCCTGCAAATCCGCGCGCTGATGCTTGCCATCACCGAGCAAGTTGAGCCGCTCTCGCTCGATGAAGCCTATCTGGACGTCAGCGACAACCCGCATGAGAACGGCTCTGCCACCCGCATTGCCGAACGCCTGCGCGCGGCCATCTACGCCGCGACCGGGCTGACCGCCTCGGCGGGCGTTTCCTACAACAAAATGCTGGCAAAAATCGCCTCGGATCTAAACAAACCGAACGGCATCGCCGTCATCACTCCAGCACAGGGGGCGGATTTCGTCGCCAGCCTTGCCATTGAGCGCTTCCACGGCATCGGCAAGGCGACCGCCGCGCACATGCACGCACTTGGCATCCAGACCGGTGCCGACCTGCGCCGCTTCTCGCGCGAAACCCTGCGCCACGCATTCGGCAAAAGCGGCGATTTCTACTACGACATGGCGCGCGGCATCGACCTGCGCCCGGTGGAAGCCAGCCGCGAGCGCAAATCCATCGGCAGCGAAACCACCTTCGCGCGTGACATCGAAGACCGCGCCGCCCTCTACCAAGCCTTGCTCGCGCAAAACCACGAGGCCTTTGCCGACGTCCAGCGCCGCCACTTACAGCCGCACACCCTGACGCTCAAACTCAAATACAGCGACTTCAGCCAAACCACGCGCCGCCAGACGCTCTCCACCCCGTTTGCCCACGAAGCCGACGCGCACTACTGGATTGCCAAACTGTTGCAAGAAATCGCGCCCGCGCGCCCGGTGCGCCTCGTCGGCATCACCTATTCCGGCCTGCGCGAGGCCGGGCAGGCACAACCAGAATTGCCGCTATAATGCCGCAAACCCTACCACCACCCGGAGAACCCCATGCCCTACCGCGCCATCTTCAGCGACATCGACGGCACCCTGCTCAACCGCGAACACCGCATGAGTGCGCGCACCCTCGCCGCTGCCCGTCACGTCGTCGCCCTTGGCATCCCCTTCATCCTCGTCTCGGCGCGCCCGCCGCTCGCCATCACCCCGTTCACCGACGCCATCAGCGGCAAACAGCCGCTGATTGCCTACAACGGCGCACTCATCCTCGACGGCGACCTGCGAGAACTCTACAGCGTGCCGCTTGATGACGCCGACTTCCGCCAGCTCGAAGCCGAACTCGAAGCGCAGCCACGCCTCTCGCTCAACTACTACCAGGGCACACACTGGTACAGCCCCGACCCAGATAACTACTGGACGGCACAAGAAGGCGACATTACCGGCCTGCGCGCCCGCGCCAAACCCGCCGCGCCACTTACCGCCGTGCACAAAATCCTCGTCATGGGCGACGCCGCCGACATCCTCGCGCTCGAACAGCGCTTACAGCCCGCCTATCCGCAGCTGGAAATCCACCGTTCCAAAAACGAATACCTCGAAATCGTTAATCGCGCCGCGACCAAAGCCCAAGCCATCCAGTTCATGGAAAGCCGTTTGGGCGTCAGCGCCGACGAAGTCATCGCCTTTGGCGACAACTACAACGACCTCGACATGCTGCGCTACGCCGGCTACAGCGTGGCGA
>CAURAS010000032.1:0-9882 GCA_963522865.1 uncultured Cardiobacterium sp. | reverse complement strand
GGGGTTTGAGGCGGGCTATGGTAGCGATTTCCGCATAGCGGGGCAACTGCGAGACGGCGAAGCAAAATCCTGCGACACCGCGCCATTGCCCGCTTTTCGCCCGCCCCGTAACATTGCCCGCCTTTTCAACAACCCACGGAGACCCTTCATGCTTAAAAAACTCGTCCTCGGCAGCCTGCTCGCCGCCGCCTCCCTCGCCGCCTCCGCCGAGCAATACCTGATTGACGTGCGCAGCCCGGAAGAATTTGCCGAAGCGCACGCCGACGGCGCGGTGAACATCCCGGTCGATGAAGTCTCGCAAAAAATCAGCGAGATCACCCAAGACCACGACGCCGACATTTACGTTTACTGCCGCAGCGGCCGCCGCGCCGGTGTCGCGCAACAGGTGCTGAACGGCATGGGCTACCGCAAAGTCACCAACCTCGGCACGCTGGCGGACGCCGAGGCGTTTGTGGAGAAGACGTCGCAACCGTAGCCGGAATCAACCGGTATTGCGCAAGCCCGCCGCGAGCGCGTTGATGGAGCGGATGAGCGGGTCGTTGATGTCCGCGTCTTCGTTGTTTTTCGCGCGGCTGCGGCGCAGGAGTTCGATCTGGATATGGTTGATCGGATCGAGGTAGGGATCGCGCCAGCGCAGGGAGGCGGCGAGGCGCGGCTGGTGTTCCAGCAGGTGGTTCTGTTTGAGGATGGTGTTGAGGCCGGTCAGTGTTTTCTGGTATTCGTCGCCGATGGCGTCCATCACGGTCTGGCGCAGCGTTTCGTCGGTGCAGAGGTGGCTGTAGGCTGCGGCGGTTGCCAGTTCGGTTTTGGCGAATGCCATTTCGATGTTGCTGATGAAGGCGTCGAAGAACGGCCATTGTTCACGCATGTCGTCCACCAGCGCCTGGTCTTCGGGACGGATGGCGGCCAAAGCGCTGCCGACGCCGTACCACGCGGGCAGGGTGAAGCGGGCGAGCGACCAGCCGAAGACCCACGGGATGGCGCGGATGGTTTGTTTGGTCGGCGTGCCTTTGCGGCGGTGCGCCGGGCGCGAGCCGATGTTGAGCAGGCTGATTTCGCGTACCGGGGTGGCGTCGGCGAAAAATTGGTAGAGGCCTTCGGTGCGGTCGGTGAGGTCGCGGTAGCGGTTTTCGCAGGCGTCCGCCAGGCGTTCGACGAGTTGTTCGTATTGGGCGAGTTTGGCCGGGGTTTTGGCGAAGCGGGTGCTGCTCGCTTTCAGCGCGCCGGTGATACCCATGGTGAGTTCGTACACCGCGGTTTCGGGGTTGGCGTATTTGGCATAGAGGACTTCGCCCTGTTCGGTGAATTTGATTTCGCCTTGCAGGGTGCCGGGCGGTTGCGCGGCGATGGCGTGGTGGGTGGAGCCGCCACCGCGGCTGACCGAGCCGCCGCGCCCGTGGAAGAGGCGGGTTTTAATGTGGTAACGGCGGGCGATGTCGAGGATGGTTTGTTGCGCGCGGTAGAGTTGCCAGGCGCTGGTGAGGATGCCGCCGTCTTTGCTGCTGTCGGAGTAGCCGAGCATGATTTCCTGGGTGTCGTGCTGGTTGGCGAGCAGGGCGCGGTAGGTGGGGTTGTCGAGTAGTTGCGGCAGGATGGTGTCGATGTTTTTCAGGTCTTCGATGGTTTCAAAGAGCGGCGCAATCGGCAAGGCGGCGTAGGGGCGGCCTTGTTCGTCCTGGCCGGAGAGGCCGGCGAAGCGCATCAGGAACAGCACTTCGAGGATGTGGCTCGTGCGGTTGGTCATGGAGATGATGTAGCTGCCGAAGGTGCGCGCGCCGACGAGTTCGCGCAGGCGGGCGATGGTGCGCATCAGTGCCAGTTGTTCTTGCGTTTCGGGCGAGAGGTTTTGTTCGAAGAGAAGCGGCGCGCCGGGGGCGGCGATGAGTTGGGTGAGCGCCTGTTGCCGGCCGGCTTCGTCCAGCGCGTGATAGTCGGGCAGGTTGGGCGCGTGCGCAAAGAGGTCGGCGACGACGTTGGTGTGCCAGGTGGATTCTTGGCGGATGTCGAGCGAGGCCATGTGGAAGCCGCAGCTGCGCACGAGGCGGATGAGGTCCTGGATGTCGCCGCGCGCCTGGTCGGGGTCGTGCTGCTTGAGCGCGTTGCGGATGAGGATGAGGTCGTCGAGGAAGGCTTCGGCGTTGGGGTAGGCGTGTTCGGCGGCGGCCTGGTCTTGCCCCATGCTCTGGATGTAGCGGTTGGTATGCTGGATTTTGGCGCGCATCAGCGCGAGCAGGCGGCGGTAGGGTTCGTTGTTGTAGTCTTCCGGGTTGTAATCGAAGACGGTAACGCCAAGGCGGGCGTAGTGTTCGTTGCGCGCCTCAACGGCGGGGTCGATGGCGACGATGCTGGCGCAATGCAGCAGACGCTTGCGCAAGTGTTTTAATTGTTTGCTGTAGTAGCGCAGCACGTTGTCGGCGTGCATCAGCACCGCCTGTTCGGTGGTTTGGTGGGTGACAAACGGGTTGCCGTCACGGTCGCCGCCAATCCACGAGCCAAAGCGCAACAGCGGCGGCAGCACCATGTTTTCCAGTTCGGGGTAGATGTCGTTCAGCGCGCTGCGCAGGTTGCGATAAACCTGCGGGATGGCCTGAAAGAGGCTGACGTTAAAGTAGTGCAGGCCGTTGTTGATTTCGTCGTAAACCAGCGTTTTGCGCGAGCGCACTTCGTCGGATGACCAGAGGAGGTCGATGAGGTTGGCCGTCTCGGCGACGGCATGATTCCAGGCGGGGCTGTTTTCCGGCGCGTGGTCAAGCGTCGCGCAATGGCGGTAGATTTCCTGCAAGACGCTCATCGTCGTGCGGCGGCGCGCTTCGGTCGGGTGCGCGGTAAAGACGGGGATGAAGCGCAGTTGGCCGATGAGTTCGGCGAGCTGCTCCGGGGAGAGGTCGTTGTCGCGGCATTGTTGCAGGGTGTGGCGGAACGAGCCTTCCCATAACTCGCCGCCACGCGCGCGCAGGTCGGCGCGTTTCTGCCGCAGCAAGTCTTCTTCGGCGAGGTTGGCAAGCGCGAAGTAGAGGCTGAAGCCGCGGATGACGTGCTTCAGGCGGTCATTATCGAGCGCGGCGATGGTGCGCATCAGCGCGGCGCGGCGCTCCGGGTCGGGGTTGTTGCGTTCTTCGATAAAGCCCTGGCGCAGGTATTCAATAGTTTGCAGGGTCTCCGCGCCCGCCTGGCGTTCGATGACCTTGCCAAGCAGGTTGGCAAGCAGACGGATGCGGGCGCGCAGCAGTTCGGGATTGGGGGCGGTGGGCATCATGATGATTCTCCTGGGTTTGTGAATGTCCGGCGCGGGATAATAAACTTTTTTTAGGAGATGCTCACGGTTTTTTAATTTCTGCCATTTACATACAGTTGAGCGCTCGATATGTATGTAAATGAACAGGGCAGATTCATTTACATACGCCTGAGCGCTCAAAGTGTATGTATAACGGCATCCTTGCGTGGCAGATCGTCAGGAAAAGCCCGCTGCCAGCCGCGCGACAATCTCCGCCGCGCTGCCGGGGCGCGCGAGGATTGCATTTTGCCCCGCCCAAAACGCCGAATACTCATAATTGCCCGCGCCTTCCGCCGCATTTTTCAGCAGCGCCGCAGCCGCTCCGGCAAGCGGAAACGGCAATGCGGCGGGATTTATCGCGCCCGCTGCACGCATGAAATCATTGACGATGCCGCGCGCGCAGCCGCCGCTAAAAAGATTGGTCAGCGCGGTTTCTTCGGCGCGCGGACTTTGCAAGGCGGTGCGGTGCGCGGCGCTGGTCGTGGCTTCGTCCGCGAGCAAAAAAGCGCTGCCAACTTGCACCGCATCGGCGCCGAGCTGCATCGCGGCGCGCACGGTCGTGGCATCGCTGATGCCACCAGCGGCAATCAGCGGCAGCGACACTGCACGGCGGATGTTGGGCAGCAGCGCGAACAGCCCGCTCTGCGCGTTCGGGTCATGATGGAGGAACCAGCCGCGATGCCCGCCCGCTTCCAGCCCCTGCACAATGACGCCGTCCACGCCGCGTTCCGCCAGCCAACGCACCTCGGCAACGCTGGTCGCGCTGGAGAGGATTTTTGCGCCCGTCGCCCGCACCGCTTGCAGCAGCGGCGCTTCCGGCAGACCAAAATGAAAGCTGACCACCGGCGGGCGGTGCTTCTGCACGACGGCAAGCGCGTCGGCATCAAAAGGACGACGGCCGGGCGCGGCAGGAATATCCGCGACCGTGAGACCAAAACGGGCAAGATGCGGCGCGAGCAGGGCGTGCCACGCCTCGCGCTGCGCGTCGCTGACGACGGGCGGGCGGTGCGCGAAAAAATTGACGTTATACGGCGCATCTCCCACCGCGGCGCGGATGGCGGTGAGCGCTGCATCGAGCGCTTCCACGCTATACATTGCCGCCGGCAGCGAGCCGAGAACGCCCGCGTGGCAGGCGGCGATGGTCAGTGCCTCATTCTGCACGCCGGCCATCGGCGCCTGAATGAGCGGATAACGCAGACGGGAAAAAAGTTTTTGCATGGATTATTCCTCAAAACGTAAATATACATACACCTCGAGCGCTCAGCTGTATGTATATTTAGGGGGTCAGTCGAAGTCGGCCAGTTCCAGTTGCAGCCCTTCAATATCACCTGCCTCAAGATGACGGACGATGGCATTCTGCTCGGCGCGCTCCACTTGATTGCGCAAGTCGCGGCCGCTTTGTCCATCGCTACGCGCGGCAAGACTGGCGCAACCTGCGTCCAGATCAAAGGCAACAGGCTTGTCGGCAAGCAGCACACGCAGAATGGCAGCGCGCTCGGCTTCGCCCGGCAAGCCGATTTCAATGCGGCGGTTAAAGCGGGAAAGAACGGCGCCGTCCACATCTTCCGGGCGGTTGGTCGCCGCCAGTACAAAAACATCGCCGCTTTGACTTTTGATGCCATCCAATTCCTGTAACAGCTGGCCGACAATTTCCTTGGTAAAGGCATCATCCGCACCGCCACGTGCCGGGGCAATGATGTCCATTTCATCAATAAAGAGAATACACGGCGACTGATTACGCGCACGCGCAAACAAATCTTTTACCAATTGCCCACTTTGCCCGATATAACCCGCTTTCATGTCAGCAGTAGAAGCGCCAATAAATGACAAGCCGCTTTCATTCGCCATTGTGCGGGCAATTTGCGTTTTCCCCGTACCCGGCGGGCCATAAAGCAGAATGCCGCGCGGGATACTGATGCCTTTAGCACGTAGTGCTTCGGCATTAGCAAAAACAGCGCAGGCAGAATGCAGCATTTTTTTGTTGGCATCATTGAGAATCAGTTTATCCCAAGTGGCATTTTTATCAACGGCATTATTACCGATAGTACGCTTGCTACGCGTCGCTTCGGCGAGTGTTTCTGCATTAACCGTACCTCCCTGGCGCATCATTTGTCGGGCAAGATTGGCAATTTCCCGGCCGGAGAATCCCTGCAAATAATCACTGCTGTCTTCTGGCAATTCACCCTGCCATTCGAGAGCGGCAAGTTCAGCAGCAAAAATAGCTTGGCGCATTGCCGCATCAGGCAACGGAATTTCAATTTGCTCGGCAAAGCGCGACAACACCGCCTCATCCATAATATCACGGCGGTTGGTTGCCCCCAGAATCAAAACCGTTTGCTGTTTACTAAAACCATCCCATTCGGCAATAAAGGCTTGCACAATATCATCGGTAAAGCTGTCGCTATTAGTGCTACCACGCTGGACGAATATACTTTCACATTCATCTATAAAAAGAATACAGCGACTATAGGATTTCGCCTTCTCCCAAACTTCCTTAACTTTCTGCCCGCTTTCGCCAATATAGCGGCCTTTCAAATCATGCAGGTTAATGGCGATAAAACCGCAATCGAGGGTATCGGCAAGGGTGCGGGCGATGAGCGATTTACCCGTCCCCGGCGGGCCGTAAAGGAGAATGCCTTGCGCGGCACTGCTATCGCCAGAAGCAAAGGCATTGCCCAGCTGGCGGATGTTTTGCTTGAGCGAATCAGGCAGAAAGATTTTCGCCCAGCGTGCGGCAATTTCTGCTTCTTTTGCCGCCCGTGCGGCTTCCGCTTCGGCTTCGCGCGCCCGTTGCGCCGCTTCCTGCTCTGCGGTAGCGACAGCGGGCTGCGGTAAATCGCGGTGAACGTTGAAAGCATCCTCAGTGCGTTGCCATTCCTCATAGGCTTCCTTTTTCCGCAAGTAATCTTGCCACAGTGCGAGTTTATTAACGAATTGCAGGACAAGATCTTTCACGGACGGGTTGGCAGGAGCAAGCTCACAGCATTTCGTGAAATTTGAGCCATCCCATATCATACATGGCATTTCTCCTTCCTTGCGCAGCGCAATATAACACAAAACATTACCCAGCCTCTCTTTGTCTTCTCTATCCTTTTCGGCATAGCGGTTAATAGAAATAATGATATCGCCGTATTTTACTTCCTGGATATCGGCACTATGATAAGAGCCAAAATGAATTTTACCCCGGTCATAAAGACAATATGCGCTATGCAGTTCAACATGGAATTTTTGGTCTCCGCTGTCGCCTTTGACCAATAATAGCGTCAGAAAATAATTTGATAGAAATTCATTTTGTCTTGACTGTTCACTAGCCATTTTAAAAATAGCATAAGCAGTGGCCACAAGACCAGGAATAAAAGTCTGTGTCACGAAGGAAAGGAAGATGGCGAGTAATATGAAGATGCACCAAAAAGCAGTCTTATTTGGCGGGACTTCAATATTCAGCTTCCGCAGCGTATCTGCATTCAAGTATTGTCTGCTGAGAATATCATTGGCAGCACGGGAAAACTGATTTAGCTCCTGCTGCATACTTTCAAGACGGTATTTCTGACTGGCGTTATCGCTCATCGGCTACTCCTGTGTTTATAGTTGAATACGGGTGGATCGGCGGATTATACATACACTTGAGCGCTCGAAGTGTATGTAAATAACACGTTGTGATAGGAATCACCGATTTTGTCCACCGGAGCGCACGTCCGCTGTCGGGCAACGATGGTGGGATTTCGTGTCCTGATGTTCACAGTAGCCGGTGCGTCATGTCCCGGGATTACAGCCGATTTTCTTGGGGCGGCTCATCCACTATGGCGATGCTCATAAAGTCTCATACAAGGCGCGCCGCTGAAGACCGTATGCCATTGTACGGCGAGGCGGCGCAACACCTTATGAGGCTTTGGGAGGATAGTTATACATACACATTGAGCGCTCAGGTGTATGTATAAAAGCCACCCTCGCGGGTGGCTTTCGTGTTTTACCACGGCACGATCAGATGATGTGCGTATTGTCCTTGAGGAACTCTTCCGCACTGCTATAGCTGTGCGTTATGCCCTCGAAGGTGATGCTGTTGTGGTAGGTCTTGCCCGCAGCGTCGGTGGTGTCGTAGCTGAGTTTGTGTTCAGCGTCGTTCCACTCGGCGTTTTTGATTTCCGAGGTCGGTTTCCAGTTCGGGCTAGCCGGGTCGATGGTCTTCGCCTCCAGCACGTCGGTGAGTGCGATCTTGTCTTCGCCAACTTTGAAGTCTTTGATGACGTCGTGACCGTTGTCCGCCTTCGTGTTGTAGATGAAGGTATCGCGTCCCGCACCGCCGGTCAGTTGGTCATCCCCTTCGTGGCCGTAGAGGAAGTCGCGGCCTTCCGAGCCGGTGATCTGGTTGCTGCCGTGGTTGCCATCCAACGCGGAACCGGTGCGGATTTCCCAAACCGGATGCGTCGCATCGCCGCTGTTATGCAGGTTTTGCAGTTCATTCAGGTCCAAGGGAACTTCCGGTTTCAACATCAGTTTGTTGTCCAGGCCGAGCGTCTGGTAAGTGCTGTCATCCGCGCCATGCGCTTTGTATTGCATTTGCAGCGCGGAGTTCACGTTTTCCTCCATGTAGATGATTTCTACGGTATGCAGGCCTTCGCTCAGTTCGACGCCGTTCGGATGTCTGCCGAGCGTGTCCACTTTGTTGGTGTAGGTGTCCTGCCGGATGACTTCTTGACCGTCAATGCGCAGGATGGCGCCGTTATCAACGACCATGCTGAAGTCATAGACCCCTTTGTCGAAGTAGACGTTGCCAATGACGCGCATGGCGGCATCCGTGGTGTAGCCAATGCCGGATGTGCTTTTATTGGGCTTGCCCGCTTCGGCGACGATGGATGAGCCATCACCTGCGCCGTAGCGCTCCAGGAAGCGGTACAGTCCGCTGTCTTTGCTGACGTGTTCACCCGGCGCGGCTTTTTCGTTATCCGTCAGGTTAGTTTCCGCGTAATGAATTTTGCTGACGGTGAAGCGTGCGTCCGGTGTACCTTCTGCGGCGGCGCGCTGGCTGCCGGTGATGGCACTGCCATTGCGGTCGTTCATGAGTTTTTGTGCAAATTCGAGCTCGTACAGGTTATTGCCGCTGATGGTGTTGTTGCCAGAGGTTTTGTCGTCCTCATGGTAGCGCGCGTTTGCGGCAAATTTTTGGTTCGCAGCGACGCGAGCATCAATTTGGTCGTCGTTGTAACCGTAGTATTCACCACTCAAGCCAAGGTTCTTCTGTTCGATGGCTTGTGAGGTTGCCTTGCCCTGCATGGCTTCATCCTCTCCGGCATTGTGCGTTGCAGCAGCACTGTCCGCACCACCCTGACCATTCGTCGCATTGACCGGGCTGCCGTCTTTCACCGCATCCGGCTCCAGCGTCAGCTTGCCACTCGTCTCATCCAGCTGCACATCTTTCGGCAGAGTCTCTTTCGCTACCCATTTGCCGTTCTCTTTGTGCGCTTCGATGGTGTGGTCATTGCCGCTTTCGTCCTGATAGGTGACTTTCAGGCTGTCCGCCTTGTCGTTCGGCGTGATGACTACGCTGCCTTTGGCCGCGCCATCTTCTACCGTCGGTTTTTCCGGCGGCGTCGCAACCACGTCTTTAATCGTGCCTTCGCCATTCACCGGCGTCGTCTGCCCTGGTGTATTGGCTTCCAGCTTCAGGGTTTCGTCGCCTTCGGTCAGGGTATCGGTGACGGTCGGCACTTTGACTTGCACGCCTTTGTCGCTACCCGTCGGTACGGTCGCACTGAATTTGCCATCGGCATCCGGCGTGACTTCGGTCCAGGTCTTGCCGCCGTCAACGCTAATTTCTACCGGTTTGCCGGTGTCAGTACCCAGGGTCGCCGTGCCGTTTTTCAGGGTCAGTTCCACCGGGGTGTCCGCCTGCGGCGCATCCAGCGCGACTTCGTAGACCAGCGCCTTGCCTTCTTCCGCCTGCGGCGAGCTCACGCTCTTCACTTGCGGGGCTGCCGGCGGCGGGGTGGTGGCGTCGTTGATCGCGGTCGTCACGCTGGTGTGATCCCCCAGGGTCGCCCCTTGCGGGTTGCTCAGCGTCAGGCTGTAGCTTTCTTTGCCTTCCGCCTGTTTGTCGTCCACGGTGTGCAGTTTGAACTCGACTTCGGTTTGTCCTTTCGGGATGGTCAGCGTTTTGCTAGTTTCCGGTGCCGGGTTAAAGTCGGCATCGCTCGTCTCGCCGTGTTTCAGGGTGACGGTCACGGTGACGTCTTTGTCCGCCGCTTTGTCCAGCGTGACTTTGTAGGTCGCGCTGTCGCCTTCTGTGACGTTTTCGTCGCCGCTGATGCTGACTTTCGGCTCGCCTTGTGGCGGGGTAGTGCCGTTTGTATCGGCCTTCTCTCGTGTTTCTGGACTGAGCTCCTTGCCACCACTATTTTCTGCAATGACATCGCTGCCATCCAGAATCGCCTCCGGTCCCAAGGTGACTTTGCCGGTCTTCGCATCAAAGGTCACATTTTTCGGCAGGTTAGAGGCTGTTTACAATTCGTCTAAGTACTTGAAAAAACGAAAAACGGCAGGATAAAGGAAGTTCCTCAACAACCCATTACCCTGCCATGCCCCGAACACTACTCACTGATGAATACTGGTCG
>CAURAS010000031.1:0-10166 GCA_963522865.1 uncultured Cardiobacterium sp. | reverse complement strand
TTTGTCCTATAGAGGCAATGTCCTCAAAAACAGCCTCCATTTTGTCCTATACGCCCGTTTCTTCGTGAAAGAGGAAGCCTTCCAGGCAGATAAAGCCCGCCATGTCAGCGGGGAAGACGTGGCGCACGTAGAGGTCGTAGTAGTGCTGTTCGGTTTTGAACTGCACGCGGTAGATGGCGTCATCCGCACTCATGCGCCGCGTTCCGCCCAGGCTTGCAGGAATTCCTGCCAGTGTTCGCTTTCCTGGTCTTGCAGGAAGCTCTGCGCTTCTTCCAGGCACTCTTGGTAGCTCACCGCGTTGAGGTTGCCGCGCATCAGCTCGAATCGCAGGTAAACGAGGTAGGTGTTCAGCACGTCGGTTTCGCAGTAGTCGCGGATGCCTTTGAGGTCGCCATTGGCGTAGCGTTCCTGCACGGCGCTGCCGTCCATCGCCAGTTTGCCGGGAAAACCGCAGAGTTTGGCGGCGTCATCGAGGCTTGCCACGGTGCGCGCCTGGTAGCCGGAGAGGACGTCCATCAGGTCGATATGGCGCCAGTGGTAGCGGTTTTGGTAGTTGTTGAATTTGTAGTCTTTGTCGTGGTCGCCGATTTCGAAGTAGCGCTGCGCGTTGATGCCGTGGAAGAGGGCGCGGTAGTGCAGCACCGGCAGGTCGAAGCCGCTGCCGTTCCAGCTGACCAGCGTTGGTGCGTATTTTTCGATGCCCTGGAAGAAGCGCTGCACGATTTCGTATTCGCTGCTCGCCTCATCGCCCAGCGACCAGATTTTCAGCCCCTGCGCGGTTTTCATCGCAACCGAGATGGCGACGATTTTGTGCAGGTGGTGGCGCATGAAGGTGCTGCCAGTCTCGCCAAGGCGCTCGCTGCACATCATGCGGTAGATAGTGGCGTCGTCTAGGTCTTGCGGCGGGTGGTTGAGCAGGCGGTAAGCGGCAACGTCGGCGACGGTTTCGATGTCGAAGATGAGGACGTTATGAATCATGGTGGTGGCGGTTTTGGTGTTTTGGCATGGGCGAAGTTATACATACGCCTGAGCGCTCAAGGTGTATGTATAGCGGAATGAATTCGAAACAAACCTGTTTGGTGGATTCGCATGGCGAACTGGAGCGGGGCAGGCCGCCAATATGCTCCCTCCCCCGCTGCGGGCTTCGCCCTGCAGGGGAGGGAGTGATACGGCGGATGTTTGGGTATTTGTTGCTGTCGCGGTTTGGGGAAGGTGCGCCGAGGCGCATCCTATGGCGGCGCTGCGGTTTATTTTTTCTTCCAGCCGCCGCTTTGGTACCACCAGCCGCTTTGTGCCTGGCTAATCCAGCGTTCGGCAAAGGTTTTCTGGATTTGTCCTGCCCAGCCCGGCTGGTTGTTGGCGTCCGCGATGGCTTGGTAGAGCGCTTTGCGGTCTTTGTTTTCGGCGCTGACCAGTTGGTTCATGCGCGCGCGGTCGGCAAGGCTCGCGGCGTTGGCGTCATGTACGGCAATGAGGCCGTCGGCAGTCAGGCCAATCGCGCCGCTGTCGAGGAAGGGGCGCAGTTCGCCAAAGCGGCTCGCCATGCGCGCCTTGATTTGTTCGATTTGCGGCGAGCTGGCATTGAAGTCCACGCTTTGTGCGTGCGCTTCGCCACTGATAGCGCTGAGCGCGGCGACAACGATGCGGCGCGGGTCAAGCGCGCTGTGTTCGTTTTTCGCACCGCTGGTTTTGGCGGCGGGCGTGGTTGCCGCTTTTGGCGCGTCTGTTGCGCCGCCCTGCTGGTGCCAGACGTCAAGGATGATTTGGTCGGCCGCTTTTTCGGCAGCGGCCGCCGGGAAGTAGATGTTGACGGTGACGCAGGAGACGATTACGACAGGGGCGAGCAAGGCAAGGCTGCGTTTGTACATGGGGATTCCTCCCGGTGGGTTATTCTTTGGCGCGTCCGAGGTATTCTCCGCTGCGGGTATCGACGCGGATGACGTCGCCGATGTTCATGAAGAGCGGTACACGCACCACGGCGCCGGTTTCCAGTGTTGCCGGTTTGCCGCCGCCGCCGGAGGTGTCGCCGCGCAGGCCGGGGTCGGTATCCACGACTTTGAGTTCGACGAAGTTCGGCGCGGTTACGCTGATGATGTTGCCGTTCCAGAGGACGACGGTGCACAGCGCCTGTTCCAGCATCCATTTGTCGGCGTCGGCAACGGCGGCCTGGTCGGCTTGCAGTTGTTCGAAGGTTTCCGGGTGCATGAAGTGCCAGCTGTTTTCGTCTTTGTAGAGGTACTGCATTTCGGTTTCGTGCACGTCGGCCGCTTCGACGCTGTCGCCGGATTTGAAGGTGCGCTCGATGACGCGGCCGGTTTTGAGGTTGCGCACTTTGACGCGGTTGAAGGCTTGTCCTTTGCCGGGTTTGACAAATTCGTTTTCGACGATGTTGTACGGGTCGCCGTCCAGCATGATTTTCAGGCCAGCCTTGAATTCGTTGGTTGAGTAGTTCGCCATGGTTTTGCTCCTTTTGGGAAATGGGTGGGGGATGGTATCAGACGTTAAATCGGAAATGGATGACGTCGCCTTCTTGTACGCGGTAGTCCTTGCCTTCGAGGCGCCATTTGCCCGCTTCTTTTGCGCCGGCTTCGCCATGGTAACGGATAAAGTCGTCATAGGCGATGACTTCGGCGCGGATGAAGCCGCGCTCGAAATCGGTGTGGATGACGCCCGCAGCCTGCGGCGCGGTGGCGTTTTCCGGCATGGTCCAGGCGCGTACTTCTTTGACGCCGGCGGTGAAGTAGGTGCCGAGGCCGAGCAATTGGTAACCGGCACGGATGACGCGGTTTAGCCCCGGCTCCGCGAGGCCGTAGCTGGCGAGCAATTCGCCCTGTTCGGCGGGATCGAGTTGCGACAGTTCGGCTTCTATCGCCGCGCAGACGGTAACGACAACGGCGCCGCTTTGTGCCGCCTTGTCACGCACTTGCTGCACGTAGGCGTTGTCGCCGTCGATATGGGCTTCATCAACGTTGGCGACATACATCATCGGCTTCATCGTCAGCAGGAACAGTTCGCGCAGCGCTTTGCGCTCTTCGTCGCTCATCGGCAGGGTGCGGGCGAGGTTGCCGTCTTCCAGATGCGGCACAAGGCGGGCGATGATGTCCAGTTTCAGTTTGGCGTCTTTGTCGCCGCCTTTGGCGACGCGCACGAGGCGCTGTTGCGCTTTTTCCAGTGATGCCATGTCGGCGAGTATCAGCTCGCTTTCGATGACCTGAATGTCGGCGAGCGGGTCGATTTTGCCCGCGACGTGGACAACGTCGTCGTTATCAAAGCAGCGCACCACCTGGGCGATGGCGTCGGTTTCGCGGATGTTGGCGAGGAACTGGTTGCCGAGGCCTTCGCCTTTGGAAGCCCCGGCGACGAGGCCAGCGATATCGACAAATTCCATCGTCGTCGGCAGCACCCGCTCCGGTTTGACGATGGCGGCGAGCGCATCCAAGCGCGGGTCGGGCATGTAAACGATGCCGGTGTTGGGCTCAATGGTGCAGAACGGGTAGTTCTGCGCGTCAATCCCAGCGTTTGTCAAGGCATTGAAGAGGGTCGATTTGCCGACGTTCGGCAGGCCGACAATACCGCAGTTAAATCCCATAGTATGTTTCTCTCTAGTTTCGCATGAAACGGCCGTGTTTAACCGTCGCTGTGCAGGCGGTGCATCGCTTTTTCCGCACCATCGCGCACGAGTACCGGCAGGATAGCAAGACCGCGCGCGATGGCATCGTCAATTTTGTCCTGTTCAGCCTTGCCCGGCGGATGCAGGACGTAATCAACGACCTGATTGCGATCGCCCGGATGGTTGATGCCGAGGCGCAGGCGGTAAAAATCTTTGCTGCCAAGCGCGGCGATGATGTCGCGCAGGCCATTGTGGCCGCCGTGACCGCCGCCGTATTTCAGTTTGACCGCGCCTTCCGGCAAATCGAGTTCGTCGTGGACGACGAGGATTTCTTCCGGGGCGAGGTCGTAGAATTTGGCGAGTGCGCTCACCGCACGACCGCTGGCATTCATGAAAGTCAGCGGTTTGAGCAGGTGTACGGGCTGGTGGGCGAGGGCGATTTTGCCGTATTCGCCCTGGAATTTTTTGTCTTCCGCCAGTCGTCCGCTTTCGCTCGCCGCGAGTGCATCCAATAGCCAAAAACCCGCATTGTGGCGGGTTTTTTGGTAGCGGGCGCCGGGGTTGCCGAGGCCAACAATCAGTTTGATCATCCGCGATTACTCGGCAGCGCTTTCGCTCTCGCCGGTTTCCGCTTCAGATTCTTCTACCGCACCACGGTTCGGGTGGGTGATTTGTGCAACGACGGCTTCGGCGCGGTCGTCATCATGCAGCAGGCGCACGCCTTGCGGCAGTTTCAGCTCGCGCAGGTGAATCACGTCGCCAAGAGCCACGTTTGCCATATCGACTTCGATGTATTCCGGCAGGTTACGCGGCAAGCAGACAATTTCCGCGCTGTTGAGGTGGTGCTCGACGATACCGCCTGCCTTGACGCCCACGCTGGTGTCTTCGTTGGTAAAGTGCAGGCTGACGGTCGCTTGCAGTTCTTGACCGCGGACGACGCGCTGGAAGTCCATGTGTTGATAGAGCGGTTTGTAGAGGTGGCGTTGCACATCACGGACGATAACTTCAACATCGCCCTGGCCTTCGACTTTCAGGCAGATGATTTGCGAATAGAAGCTGTCGAAACGGCCGAATTTGACCAAATCGTCCTGTTTGACGGCGACGGGAAGCGCCGCGCCTTCGCCACCGTAAACGATAGCGGGCACCAGTCCTTCACGACGCAGGCGGCGGCTCGCACCTTTCCCGCTGTCCTGGCGAACGATGGCGCTCAGGGTGTATGCATATTCACTCATGGTTTTCTCCGTAAAGATAAAAAAGAGCGCTTGCGACCAGCGCTCTTCGGGTTATTCGCGGTCCGTTTTTAATTGACGAACAGCGAGGAAATGGATTCTTCCACGTGGATGCGGCGGATGCTTTCGGCAACCAGTCCGGCAATGGAAAGCACGCGGATTTTTTTGCAGGCTTTCGCTGCTTCGCGCAGGGCGACGGAGTCGGTCACAATCAACTGGTCCATGCCGGATTTTTCGATGTTTTCGATCGCGTTGCCGGAAAGGATGGCGTGCGTGCAGTAAGCTGTTACCGTACGCGCCTTGCGCTCTTTTAGTGCAGTCGCCGCGTTGGCGAGCGTACCGGCGGTATCGACCATGTCATCCACGATGATGCAGTCGCAGCCTTCGATACTGTCGCCGATGATGTTCATGATTTCCGACTCGTTCGGACGCGGGCGACGTTTATCAATAATCGCCAGCTTGGCATCAATTTGTTTGGCAGTAGCGCGGGCGCGTAAAACCCCACCTACGTCCGGCGAGACCACCACCGGATTTTTGAAATCTTGTGCCAGCAGATCATTCAGGATAATCGGCGTGGCGTAAATGTTGTCCACCGGGAAGTCAAAGAAGCCCTGTATCTGGTCGGCGTGCAGATCAAGCGTCAAGACGCGGTCAATGCCGACACCGACAATCATGTTGGCAACGACTTTGGCAGAAATGGGCACGCGGGCAGAACGCGGGCGGCGATCCTGACGGGAATAACCGAAATAGGGAATGACGGCGGTGATACGGTTGGCAGAAGCACGGCGCAGGGCATCGCTCAGTATCAGCAATTCCATGATGCTGTCATTGGTGGGATGACTGGTCGGCTGAATAACAAAAACGTCCTTGCCGCGGACGTTTTCTTGTAGTTCCACCCGAATCTCGCCATCAGAAAATTTATCAACGATGGCGTTGCCAAGCGGCAAGCCGAGATGCTGGACGATCTGACGGGCAAGTTGCGGATTCGCATTACCCGTGAACACGGTCATACTGCCTCTGGACACGTTTTCACCTTGGATTTGGGTAGAGAAGATGGCTGGGGTGGAAGGATTCGAACCTACGAATGCCGGGATCAAAACCCGGTGCCTTAACCACTTGGCGACACCCCAATTGGTGATAACGGGTTATCCGCCCGTTCTCCGCCTTGCCGGCGAGAGGCGCGCATTATAGCGATTTGTCATGCGTGCGCAAGGAATAACCCGTTTTTTTGTGCATCTGTTTATATTGTCGTCATTTTTTGTACGACGAGTTTCATTTGGTAGTCTTTTTGTTTCAGGCGGATACTGCGGTAGTAGGCGCCCTGCCAGTCGCGTACATCGACCTGCCAGCCGTCGGCGTTAAAACTTTCGTCGCTGCGCTGGGTAATGAGCCATTTGGCGATGGATTCGAGCGGCACCGGCAGGCCGACTTCTTTTGCCAGCTCTTCTTTGCTCATCACTTCTTCGCGCGAACCTTCGCGCACGTTGATGACGCCGCCACGGTAGTCAATGCGCATCCGCTCCTGGCCGAACGGGTCGGTGATGACCAGCAGTTCGTCCTGGTTGTGGTGTGTCCACGCCATGTTGGCATTGACGCCTTTGTCTTCGCAGCCACGGTTGTGGTGGCATTCGGGGTAGCGCAGGGCGATTTTGCCTTCGGCGCGCCAATGTTGCGGGTTGAGCGTCGCGGTGTAGGTGACGTTTTCGTCTGTGGGCGGGGTTTGCGCACAGCCGGCGAGGAGCAGGGCGAGGCCAAACGCCGCCAGTTTATTTTTTCTTGTCATGGTCGAGTCCCAGTTTTTTGCCGATGGATTTGAGGGCGGCGTTGTCCGGCTGCCCTTGTTTTTCATAGTGATAGACTTCTTCGGCGAGTGCTTTGTCGCCGGAGGCATGGAGCACTTCGATGTAGTGCGCGGAGATTTCGTTGCTGCGGTAGGCGGCGTAGGCGCGGCGCAGCCAGTTGAGCGCGTCTTCGGTTTTGCCCTGGCGGTAGAGTAGCCAGCCGTAGCTGTCTTGTATCGCGGGTGAGTCGGGGTAGAGTTTGATCGCCGCCTCAATGAGTTGCGCCGCTTTTTTTTCGTCGTCGCCCTGGGTGAGCAGGAGGTAGCCGTAGGCGTTGAGCGCGTCGATGTTGGCGGGGTCAATGGCGAGGATTTTGTTGAACTGCGCTTCAGCTTCTTGCAAGTTGTCGCGTGCGGCGTGCAGTTCGGCTAAGACGTAAAGCAGGTCAACTTGTTCGGGATAGCGCGCCAGCGCCGCCTTGAGCAGTTTTTCCAGCCGTTTCCATTGCTGCGCCTGTTGCAGTTGCGCCGCTTCCATGAGGTAGGTATCGAGCACTTGTGCGTCGTCAGGAAAGTCTTGGCGCAAGGCGGCAAAGCGCTCTTGTGCCGCGTCGTAATCCTTGCGGGCGAAGGCGAGCAGCGCGAGGCGCTCCTGCGCTTGCAGATAACGCGGCGAGTCTTTGCTGATTTCGTCAAGCAGCGTCGCCGCCATTTCTTTTTGGTTGGCACGTTCGGCGGCGTTGGCGACAAAAAACAGATAACTGTTCATGTCAATGCGGTGGCTGTCCAGCAACTCGCGGAACGCCTGCAACGCCGCCGGATAATCGCCCGCCGACGCATACAACTGCGCCACCAGTTGCCGCACGGTTGCATCCTGCGGGCGCAATTCTTTCCAGCGCAGGGCGAGGGTAATCGCATCCTGCCACTGGTAATGCGCGATCAGCATGTCAATGTAGGCGGAGAGGAGGTTGATGTCTTGCGGGTAGCGGGTGGTAATGCGGTCCATGATTTTGCGCGCTTCCTGCAATTTACCGATGCTCGCCAGCACCTGCGCCTGCATCAGTTCCAGTTCGCGCCAGTTGCCGTCCAGGGCGATGGCATCGCTGAACGCCTTGACCGCCGTCGTCACCTTGCCCTGTTCTTTCGCCATCAGGCCAAGGTAGTAATAAAGGTAGGGATTTTTCGGAAACTGCTCGCTCAGTTTTTGCAGCAGACCGAGGCGGGTTGCGCTGTCCGGATATTCGGCGAGGACGCGAAAAATCTGCGCGACGTTTTGCGGGCCGCCGTCAGTTTCCAACAGCGCCGACATATGTACCAGCGCCTCGTTGGCGCGGCCATCGGCGAGCAGTACGCGCAACAACGCCAACCGGGCATCATTATCTTTAGGGAACGCGTCCAGCCAGACGCGGGCAATCTTTTCAGCGCGGGAAAAATCGCGCGTATCCCAGGCGAGACCGTAGCCGTATTCCAGCGCGTCGTACTCGCCGCTTTGCACGGCAACATCAGCGATAGTATTGAGCGCGGCGCCAAACTTGCCGGCATGGTCCTCAAAACGGGCGGCCATCGCGCCATAAAGCCAGGCGGAAGACTGCGACCATTGCTGCTGCGTTTGCTTCTGTGCGGGAACAGCCAGCGCCTGACCGCCGAAGACGGGCAGCGTGCAGAACAGGGCAAAAGACAAACGGTTACGACGTGGCAATTTTGACACCATCGGCTGAAAGAGAAAGCGCGATAGCTTAAAATAGATACATGAAAAAGTTAATGACCATATGTTGAACCCCTCCGACCCGCCCGGCAAAACCATCACCGCCTTCGGCATCAACCACCACACCGCTGACACCGCGTTGCGCGAAAAATTCGCCTTCACCCCGGAAGAAACCCTGACCGCCCTTGCCAACTGCTGCGAGGCGACCGGCGCGAGCGAAATCGCCCTCTTGTCCACCTGCAACCGCAGCGAAATCTACGCCGTCGGCGGCGACCGCGCGCGCCTCATCCAATGGCTGGCGACACACAAAACCACCGCGCCGGACGCCCTCGAAACCCTCACCTTTCACTACCGCGACCGTGACGCCATCCGCCACATCTACCGCGTCGCCAGCGGGCTGGATTCACTCATCCTCGGCGAACCGCAAATTCTCGGCCAACTCAAACAAGCCTACCACCTCGGCAAAAAAGCCGGCACCATCGGCGGCGTGCTGGAACGCCTCTTCCAGCAAAGCTTTTCCGTCGCCAAACAAATCCGTCACAGCACCGCCATTGGCGCCAACAACGTCTCCGTCGCCGCCGCCGGCGTCAAACTCACCCACCGCTTCTTTGACGACCACAACCGCCGCACCGTACTCATCGTCGGCGCGGGAGAGACCGCGCAACTCGCCGCCAAATACCTGAAAGACAACGACATCAAGCGTCTCATCATCGCCAACCGCACCCTCGCGCACGCACAAACCCTCGCCGAAGCGCACGGCGGCTTCGCCATCAGCCTCGAACAACTGCCCGCACAACTGCACGAAGCCGACATCATCATCGGCGCGGCGCGCAGCGACCACATGCTCATCACGCGCGAACACATCAAAGACGCGCTCAAACGGCGGCGCAACGCCCTGCAAGTACTCATCGACCTCGCCATCCCGCGCAACTTCGACCCCGCCATCGACACCCTGAACCAAGCCTTCCTCTACGGCGTGGACGACCTCGAACAAATCATCGACGACAACCTCAAAGCCAGACAAAGCGCGGCACGCCAGGCAGAAGCCATCATCAACCTCTACGGCGACGACTTCATCGGCTGGCTGCGCTCCAAACCCCAACAACAAATCGTGCGCAAAATGCGGGAAAACGCCAACACCATCCGCGAACAACTCCTGCAAGAAAGCTACCGCCGCCTGGCGCACGGCGAAGACCCGGCGCACCTGCTCGAACAACTCAGCCGCAAACTCACCAACAAACTGCTGCACAACCCGAGCGAACTCATCCACGCCATCCCGCCCGACCACAAAGACTGGCTCGCCATCATCGCCGACACCTTCAAAACCGAGACCCACTAAATGCACCCCGCCATCCGCGAAAAACTCGCCAGCCTGCGCGAACGCCACGACGAACTCAACGGCCTGCTCGCCCTGCCCGAAACCGCCGCTGACCCCGACCAACTGCGGCGCTACGCCCAAGAACACGCCCAACTCGCGCCCGTCATCGCCATCCTCGACGACACCGAAGCGCTGGAGCGGCAACTGGCCGACCTCGACGAACTCGAAAACGATCCCGAAATGGCCGCCCTTGCCGCCGCCGAACGCCCGGCGCTCACCGCCCAAATCGCCGCCAACGAACACCAACTGGCGCGGCACATGATCCCCAAAGACCCGCTGGACGGCGCCGACATCTACCTCGAAATCCGCGCGGGAACGGGCGGCGACGAAGCCGCCATCTTCGCCGGCGACCTTTTCCGCATGTACGGCAAATACGCCGAACAAAAAAACTGGAAAATCGAAATCCTCAGCGAAAACCCCGGCGAACACGGCGGCTACAAAGAAATCATCAGCCAAATCAGCGG
>CAURAS010000030.1:0-10261 GCA_963522865.1 uncultured Cardiobacterium sp. | reverse complement strand
TCAGGGTATATGTAAATCTGTAGGGTGGGGCTCGCCCCACCGTTAATCTTTGATGTCATGGTGGGTCAAGACCCACCCTACATCCGTTTACATACACATCAAGCGCTCAGGTGTATGTAAATGGGTGGTGGGTTGGCGATTCGGTAGTGAGGTATGCCTCTTAACCCCACCCCATCCCTCCGCCGGTTCCCATGAAAAATGCGTTCGCATTTTTCATGGGCGCCCGCCCACAGGGGGAGGGGGTCGTTTGGTTGTTGGTTTTTAGTCCTCCGCTGCTTTTTCGCGTTTGTCCGAGAGTGCTTTGAGCATGGTTTTGGTGACAAGGACGACGCCGCCCTGGCTGACGCGGAAGCGTTGTTTGTCCAGTTCGCTATCAACGCCGATTTGCATGCCGTCCGGGATGGTGCAGTTGCGGTCAATGATGCAGCGGCGCAGCACGCAGTTTTTGCCAATGCGCACTTGCGGCAGGACGACGGCGTATTCGATGTGCGAGCCTTCTGACACCTGGACGCGGTCGAAGATGACGGAGTTGCTGATTTCGGCGTCGGTGATGACGCCGCTGCCGCCGATGAGCGAGTTGTCGATGGTGCGCGCATGGCTGTGTTTGTAGAAGAATTTGGTCGGCGCGGTTTGTTTGGGCACGGTGCGGATCGGCCAGCTTTCGTCGAACATGTCCAGTTGCGGGTATTCGCTGACGAGGTCGATGTTGGCGCTCCAGTAGCTGTCGATGGTGCCCACGTCGCGCCAGTAGATGGTGCCCTGGGTGTTGCGGCCTTTGCTGGATTTTTCGAAGGGGTGCGCATAGACGACGCCTTCGCTCACGCCTGCCGGGATGACGTCGTTGCCGAAGTCGTGCGAGGTTTCGGGGCTGGTGGCTTCGCGCTCCAGTACTTCGTAGAGGTATTCGGCGTCAAAGACGTAGATGCCCATGGAGGCGAGTGAGGAGCCTGGGCGGTCGGGCATGGGCGGCGGATCGCTCGGTTTTTCGACGAAGGCTTTGACTTTGAGTTTTTCGTTCACGGCCATGACGCCGAAGGCGGTCGCCTGTTCGCGCGGGACTTCGATGCAGCCGACGGTGACTTTCGCGCCGCTGGTCACGTGGTCACGGATCATTTGCATGTAGTCCATTTTGTAGATGTGGTCACCGGCGAGGATGAGGACGTATTTGGGTTTGTAGTGGTCTTTCATGATGTGCGCGTTTTGCCACACGGCGTCTGCGGTGCCTCTGTACCAGGTTTGGTCGTTGAGTTGTTGGCGCGCAGGCAGCATGTCCACGAATTGGCCGCGCTCGCGCGGTAGGAATGACCAGCCGTGCTGGAGGTGGCGCAGCAGCGAGTGCGCTTCGTATTGGGTGATGACGCCGATTTTGAGGAGGCCGGAGTTGATGCAGTTCGAGAGCGCAAAGTCGATGATGCGGTGGCCGCCGCCGAAGTACACCGCCGGTTTGGCGCGCTGGTCGGTGAGTTCGTAGAGGCGGGAGCCGCGTCCGCCCGCCAGGATGAGGACGAGGGTTTCGTTGGCCATTTCTTCGGTGGACGGCAGCGGGTTTTCTTTCGGGTTCATAGGTTTTTTCCTGGGTTGGAGTTTTCGTTTTTGTGCGCGGCTTCGTTTTTTTGTAAGACGCATACGCCCATGTGTGCAAGCACGGCTGTGCGGTTTTGCAGGGTCAGTCCGTCGCCGTGGCGCGGTTGCCAGTCGCCTGCAGGCAGGGTGAAGGTTTGTTCGCCCCGGTTGGCGTTGAACAGAATCAGGTATTTGTCCTGTAATTCCAGTGCCAGTGCTTTGCTTGCCTCGTTGTGCCAGTCGGCTTCTTGCATGGCGTCGCCGCCTGCGTTGTGCCATCGGGCATTGTCGTGATGCCACCAGTCGTCATAGACGCCGTCCGCCGCCATTTGTTGGCGCAGGGCAATGAGCGCGCGGATGTGGCTTTCGAGTGCGGGGTCAGCGTGCTGCCAGTCTAGCCAGGTGGTGGGGTTGTCCTGGCAGTAGCTGTTGTTGTTGCCGCGCTGGCTGTGGCCGCGTTCGTCGCCGCCCAGTAGCATCGGCACCCCTTGCGCGAGCAGCAGGCAGGCAAGTAGTGCTTTGCTGCTGCGCTGTCTTTCGGTGTTGATGGCGGGGTCGTCGCTCTCGCCTTCTGTGCCGTGGTTGTAGGAGTAGTTGTGGTTTTCGCCGTCCCGGTTGTCTTCGCCGTTGGCTTCGTTGTGTTTGTAGCTGTAGCTGACGAGATCGCGCAGGGTGAAGCCGTCGTGGGCGGTGATGAAGTTGATGGAGCTGGCCGCGCCGCGCCAGTCGTGGCGGTAGATGTCATCGCTGCCGCTCATGCGTTGGGCGAGTGCGCCGAGCCAGCCGTTTTCCCACAGCCAGAAGCCGCGCATGTCGTCACGGAAGCGGCCGTTCCATTCGGAGAACCGCGCCGGGTACTGGCCGAGGTTGTAGCCGCCGGGGCCGATGTCCCAGGGTTCGGCGATCATTTTCACGCCGGCAAGCGTCGGGTCTTGTTGGATGGCGGTGAAGAAACCCGCCTGGGCGTTGAAGTCGGGGGTGCGGCCGAGGACGCTGGCGAGGTCGAAGCGGAAGCCGTCTATGTGGCATTCGTTTACCCAGTAGCGCAGGCTGTCCAGCACCCATTGCATGACTTCGGTGTGGTGCAGGTTAAGGGTGTTGCCGCAGCCGGTGTGGTTGATGTAGTCGCCGTGGTCGTCGAGCCAGTAGTAGTGGCGGTTGTCGATGCCGCGCTGGCAGAGGAAGGGGCCGTGGATGTCTTGTTCGGCGCTGTGGTTGTACACGACGTCGAGGATGATTTCGATGCCCGCGCGGTGCAGGGTTTTGACGAGGTGTTTGAGGTCGTCAAGGCTGCCGTAGCGCGCGTCCGGCACGTTGTGGGCGAAGACGTTGTAACCCCAGTAGTTGTGCATCATGCGCCGTTGTAGGTGGACTTCGTCCAGGTGCTGGCTGATGGGCAGGAGTTCGACGGCGGTAATGCCGAGGTTTTTCAGGTAGGCGATGCTCGCCGGGTGCGCCATGCCGGCGAAGGTGCCGGCGATGTCGCGCGGGATGGCGGGGTTCTGGCGGCTGAAGCCTTTGACGTGCGCTTCGTAGATGATGGTTTCTATCCACGGGGTGCGCAGCGGGGCGTCGTTTTCCCAGTCGAAGTCGCTCGCGCCGACGACGACGCTTTTGGCGGCGAAGGCGGCGTTGTCACGCGGGTCGCTGTGGTGATGCAGCGCCAGTTCGTCGGCGTCGCGGTATTGCGGCAGGCCGTCGATGGCTTTGGCGTAGGGGTCGAGCAGGAGTTTTTGTGGGTTGTAGCAGCCGCCGCTGTGGTTTTCGCCATCTACCCGCCAGCCGTAGCGCTGTCCGGCGGTCAGCCCGGCGACGAAGATGTGCCAGATGTCGCCGTCTTTGTGGGCGCTCACGCGCCGCTCGCCGCCTTCTGCGTCAAAGAGGCAGAGGGTGACGGCGGTGGCGTGGCGGCTCATCAGCGCGAAGTTCACGCCGTCATGGTCGCCGATGCGGGTGAGGCTGCTGCCGAGCGGGTAGGCGCGCCCTTTGTGGCAGAGCAGCGGCGGCTGGTGTTTCATCAGGCTTCCGCTCCGGTGTCAAGGGCGAGGAAGATGGTCGCCAGCGGCGGCAGGGTGAGGTTGAGCGAGTGCGGTTTGCCGTGGCTGCCGATGTCGTCGGTGTGGACGGTTTTGCCGCCGCTCATGCCGCTGCCGTTGTATTGGGCATCATCCGAATTCAGGATTTCGTGGTAGGTGCCTGCCTGGCTGACGCCGATGCGGTAGTTTTCGCGCGGGACGGGGGTGAAGTTGCTGATGATGATGACCGGGTTGCCTTTGCCGTCGTGGCGGGCGAAGGCGACAACGGATTGTTCGGCATCATCCACCACCAACCATTCGAAGCCTTCCGGCTGGCAGTCTTGTTTCCACAGGGCAGGGTGGGCGCGGTAGGCGTGGTTCAGGTCGCGTACCCAGCGCTGCACGCCTTCGTGCCAGCCGCCGTGTTCGGGGGCGAGCAGGTGCCAGTCGAGGCTTTCTTGGTAGTTCCATTCGCGGCCTTGGGCGAATTCGCCGCCCATGAACAGCAGTTTTTTGCCGGGGTAGCCCCACATGTAGCCGTAGTAGGCGCGCAGGTTGGCGAATTGTTGCCAGCAGTCGCCCGGCATTTTGGAGAGCAGCGAGCCTTTACCGTGCACGACTTCGTCATGCGACAGCGGCAGCACGAAGTGTTCGCTGTACTGGTAGATCATGCCGAAGGTGAGCAGGTTGTGGTGGTATTTGCGGTGGATGGGTTCTTCGCGCATGTAGCGCAGGGTGTCGTTCATCCAGCCCATGTTCCATTTGAATTGGAAGCCGAGGCCGCCGATTTCGGTGGGGTGGCTGACGCCGGTGAAGGCGGTGCTTTCTTCGGCGATGGAGACGGCGCCGCGCTGTTCGTTTTGCAGGATGGCGTTGGTGCGTTGCAGGAAGTTGATGGCTTCAAGGTTTTCTCGCCCGCCGTATTGGTTCGGCACCCATTCGCCTTCTTTGCGCGAGTAGTCGCGGTAGATCATCGAGGCGACGGCATCAACGCGCAGGCCGTCCACGCCGTAGTGTTCGACCCAGTAGAGGGCGTTGCCGGTGAGGAAGTTGCGCACTTCGTGGCGACCGAAGTTGTAGATGAGGGTGTTCCAGTCCTGATGGTAGCCTTCGCGCGGGTCGGCGTGTTCGTAGAGCGGCGTGCCGTCGAAGCGGACGAGGCCGTATTCGTCGGTCGGGAAGTGACCGACGACCCAGTCAAGCAGGACGTAGATGCCCGCTTCGTGCGCTTTGCGGATGAAGTCGCACAACGCTTGCGGGCTGCCGAAGCGGCTGGTCGGCGCGTAGAGGCCGAGCGGCTGGTAGCCCCAGGAGCCGTCGAACGGGAATTCGGAGAGCGGCAGCAGTTCGATGTGGGTGAAGCCCATTTCTTTGACGTAGTTGATGAGTTCGTCGCCGAGTTGTTCGTAGGTGAGCCAGTAGTTGTTTTCCGGGTTGCGCCGCCACGAGCCGAGGTGGACTTCGTAGATGCTGATCGGCGCGTCTATGCCGTTCACCGCGATGCGTTCGGGGTTGTACGGCTGTTTTTCCGGCAGTTTGGCGACGACTGAGGCGGTTTCCGGGCGCATTTGCGCGGCGAAGGCATACGGGTCGGATTTGAGGCGGATGTTGCCGTTGGCGTCCAAGATTTCGTATTTGTAGAGCGCGCCTTCGCCAAGGTCGGGGATGAAGATGTCCCAGATGCCGCTTTGCGGATGGAAGCGCATGACGTGGCGGCGGCCGTCCCAGAGGTTGAAGTCGCCAACGACGGATACGCGCCGCGCGTTCGGCGCCCAGACGCTGAAATTGACCCCGGCGACGCCGTCGTCGTGCTCGACCAGATGCGCGCCGAATTTTTCATACGGACGCAGGTGCGTGCCTTCGGCCAGCAGCCAGTTGTCAAAATCTTGCAGGGTCGAGGTGAAGCGGTAGGTGTCTTCGATGATCATTTTCTGCTCGCCGTACTGCACTTCGAGCAGGTAATGCAGGCGCGGGTCGGCGTCGAGGTTGGCGATGAAGAAGCCGCGCTCATCAAGCACGCTCATCTCTGCCAGTACTTTTTTGCTGCCTTTGCCGCCCTTGCCGTTTTTGGCGAGCACGCGCACCGCGTCCGCCCCCGGCAAGAGTACGCGGATGACGAGCCCGTTACCGCTTTCGTGCGGGCCGAGGTACGAGAACGGGTCGGCGAAGGTACCGGCAAAGAGCTGGTCTATCAGGTATTTATCTACGGATGTCACTTCTACTCCTCCTATCAGTTTGGCAACAGGTGCGGGGACGACGACTGCGGATGGCCGGCGTTCGCGGATATACGCGCGGGTGGCGACGATTTGCCGCAACAGCGCGTGTAATTGCGGGTCTTTGCCCATCGCTGCAATGTCTTCCGGCAGGCGGTAGCGCCAGTTCGGGTAGGCATTGGCGATGCCGGGGATATTGAATGAGGCGGTGATCGGCAGCAGGTTTTCCGGCTGGATGGCGAACAGTTTGCTGCGGCTCATCGCCACAAAGCGGTGCAACGCCAGCACAATCGCCTGGTCGAGAATCTCGCCGTCGTGGCTGATGTCCAGCACGTCCGCATGACGCAGCGCGGCGAGAATTTGCTGCTTGCGCACCCGCCGCTGCTCATGAATATGCTGGTACTGGTCTTGCGTTTCAAAAATGCCCAGCTCGTGCATGGTCTCAACATCGTTGCCCGTCCAGAAGCCGAGCAGCGGCGGCAAGTCGTGCGTACTAAGCACCGCCAGCGACTGATCGTGATAATCCTCCGGCATCCAGTAATAGCCGTCGTTCTGGTTGAAATACATCACGCTGTAGGAATACACGCCATAATCGCGCAGCGCCTTGCGCATCTCTTCCGGGACGATACCAAGATCCTCGCCGACGACGACACAGCGCTCGCGGTGACTTTCCAGCGAAAGAATCGCCATCAAATCGGCGAGCGGATAACGCACATACGCGCCGAAATTGGCGTTGTTGCCATAAGCAATCCACCACAGGCGGCAAAGCGCCATGACGTGGTCAATGCGCAAAATGCCATAGACGCGCATATTGGCGCGCAGCATCTCGATGAAAACGCGGTAGCCGCTGCGTTTCAAACGCTGCGGATGCAGCGGCGGCAAATTCCAGTTCTGCCCGGCGGGCCCCAGCTCGTCCGGCGGCGCGCCGATGGATACCTGCAAACAATACATCTCGCGGTGCATCCACGTATCCGCACCGCCGCGCGACACGCCGACCGCCAAATCGCCATACAGGCGCAGACTCATCCCCGCTTCATGACAGGCGAGGCGGAGAATATCGAGCTGTTCCGCCATCAACCATTGCAGCCACATATAAAAACGGATATCCGCCTCATGCGACACCGCAAACGCCTGCACCGCCGCGCTTTCCGGGTAACGGTACGCCTCCGGCCAGCCCAGCCAGCCGACACTGTCCTCACTAAAAGGAATCGAGGCCGTCTGCGCATAAAAATAATGATCCAGCGCTTCAAAAGTGGCGAACAGACGCAAATCACGCCCGCCGCGCTGCAAAAACTCGGCAAACGCCTCACGCGAATCAGCGAACATCTCCTGCGCATCAAAATCATGGAAAATCAGGCGCAGCGCGCGCATCTTCAGCGCCATCACCTGCGCATAATCGACCCAATCGGCCTCGCGCAAACGCTGCAAAATCGCCTGCGTTTCCGCATCGGAAAACCAAGCCTGAGCCGAAGGAGAAGTCTGAAAGAGCGGCATCCCGCCCACATCAATATAAATCGGATTCAGCCAGCGCCGGGAAGACGGACTATAAGGACTTGCCCAGTTCGGGCGGGTAGTGAAAAGCGCGTGCAGCGGATTAATGCCGATAAAATCAATCCCGTCGGCGGCAAAATCCGCGACCAGACGGCGCAAATCGCCCAAATCGCCAATGCCCCAATTATGCGCCGAACGCAGACTGTACAGCTGCACATTGATGCCGCTCAGACGCTCGCCACGGCGCAGCGCCTCCGGCTGATACACCCGCTGCGGCGCGACAATAACCAAACAGCGCCGCATCTGGTGCGCGCCGTGCAACTCCAGCGTGTAATACCCGGCAGGCAGGGGCGGCAGCTCAATGCGCTCGCCCTCCATCATCACGAACGAATACGGCAGACTGTTGCCCTTCTCGTCAAGCAAATACGCAGCAGCACAACGCGACAACACCCCGCCGACCGAAATCAACGACACCATCTCCGGCGCGATCGTAAAAACCTCATCAAAATCCGCGAAGAACGGCTGACCGGGCGCGGTCAAAATCGCCGCAAGCGACGCGAGCACCTCCTCTGGAACACGGACAAAACTGCCATCAGCGGCGAAATAATCCGATTCAATTCCCAACAGTCTGAACTGCTCGCTGTTCATGACGCAAACTCCTACAACAGCCCCTGGGGAGGAACTGTTAAATTAACATGAGCGCAACTTAACACATTAAGAATATAAAAAACACAGGAAAACACATCTGCCTGTTTTTACTTCTAATAAAAATCCACAGTAGCCGTGAAAAAATACACAAAAAACGCCATAAAAAACGCATGCGCCGCCGCACAAAACCATTTGGCAATCATTTGGTAAGCCGCTAGAATAACGAGCTTCTTTCCCCTCACACCCTCACCGCGAGAACCATCGTGAAAACCGAAATCCTGTCGGGCCTGACCACCGCATTACACGCGGTCGCCCGCGCACAAAAAATCGAAGAAGGACAACTCACCCTGCCGCTGGAACTGGGCCGCTGCAAAAACCCCGCGCACGGCGACTACTCCAGCAACGTGGCAATGCAATACGCCAAAACCTTCCAGATGAACCCGCGCCAATTCGCAGAAGCGCTCATCGCTGCCCTGCCCGCGCACCCCGGCATCGCCGCCGTCGAAATCGCCGGACCCGGCTTCATCAACATCCGCCTAGCGAGCGGCAGCGACAGCGCCGTACTCGAAACCATCGTGCGCGAAGGCGCCGCCTACGGCCGCCACCAGGCAGAACACCCGCAAAAAATCCTGCTCGAATTCGTCTCGGCTAACCCCACCGGGCCCTTGCACGTCGGCCACGGCCGCGGCGCCGCCTATGGCGCGACCCTTGCCAACATCCTGCGCGCCAACGGCCACCACGTGGACAACGAATACTACGTGAACGACGCCGGGCGACAGATGGACATCCTCGCTCTCTCCGTCTATTGGCGCTACATGCAAACCTGCGGCAGCGACCGCGCCCTGCCGCAAGGCATCTACCAGGGCGACTACGTCGCAGACATCGCGCGCGAACACTACGCCCGCTACGGCGACAAACACTACCGCGCCCCCGAAACCTGGGTACCGCCGCACCCGGCCGAATGGAGCGCAGAAGCCGTCGAAAAAGGCGAACGCGACGCCTGGATAGACGCCGCCATCGTCGCCCTGAAAAACACCCTGGGCGAGACCGACTACCGCGCCGTCTTTGACGCCGGACTGGATGCCGAAGTCGCCGACATCCGCGCCGACCTGCAAGAATTCGGCGTCACCTTCAACCGCTGGTACTCCGAACGCTCACTCTTCACCGACGGCCGCATCCACGAAATGCTCGACGTCCTGCGCGCACGCGGCTACCTCTACGAAAAAGACGGCGCGCAATGGTTCCGCGCCAGCGACTTCGGCGACGAAAAAGACCGCGTCGTCGTCCGCGAAAACGGCATCACCACCTACTTCGCCTCCGACATCGCCTACCACTACGACAAATACCAGCGCGGCTACGACCGCATGATCGACATCTTCGGCGCCGACCACCACGGCTACATGGCGCGCGTCCGCGCCTCGCTCGCCGCCCTCGGCCTCGCTCCCGAAAAACTCGACATCACCCTGGTACAATTCGCCGTGCTCTACAAAGACGGCGCGAAAATGCAAATGTCCACCCGCTCCGGCCAATTCGTCACCCTGCGCGACCTGCGCGCGCAAGTCGGCTCGGACGCCGCGCGCTTCTTTTACGTCATGCGCAAACCCGAGCAGCACCTCGACTTCGACCTCGACCTCGCCACCTCGCACAGCAAAGACAACCCCTACTACTACGTCCAATACGCGCACGCCCGCACCAGCCGCGTACTAGAACGCGCCCAAGAAGAAGGCGTCCATTTTGACCCCGTCGCCGCCCTTGCCCAGCGCGAACACCTTGCCGAACCCGAAGAAAAAGCCCTCCTGCGCGAACTCGCCCGCTACCCCGACACCATCGCCGCGGCGGGCGCACAAATGGCGGGACACCTCATCGTCAACTACCTGAAAGACCTCGCCGGCGCCTGGCACCAATACTACGACGCCGGCCACAAAGTGCTGCACGAAGACGCCGCACTCCGCGACGCCCGCCTGCTGCTCACCCACGCCGTGCGCCAGGTGCTGCGCAACGGCCTGAACATCATCGGCGTCGCTGCCAGGGAACGGATGTAATGGCCAAAAAACAAAACAAACCGGACAACTACCTCGCCGCCCGCTTCCTCGGCGGCTCCATGATGGCGGTCGTCCTCATCGTCTTCGGCTTCGTCCTCGGCAACATGTTCGGACAAAAAGACGGCGCCCCGGCACGCGCGGGCGCGAACAACCCGCAAATCGCCAAAGCGCAACCCACTGCCGTTGCCGCACAAAAACCACCGCGCCCACCGGTCGCCAGCGAACCGCGCAAACCTGGCCAGCCCAAATACTCCTTCTACGACGAACTCCAGCGCCGCAGCGAAGAAGT
>CAURAS010000029.1:0-10527 GCA_963522865.1 uncultured Cardiobacterium sp. | reverse complement strand
TCTCGCGCTCGCTGAAAACATCGCGCACGAGGCCGTTGTCCTTGTGCAGAAAAAAGCGACCGTCCGCGTTGCAGGTTGCAATGCCGGCGGCATCCTGCCCGCGGTGTTGCAAAACGGTCAGCGCGTCATAAAGCGCCTGGTTTACATAGGATTTTCCGACTATTCCAACAATGCCACACATGCTGCTTCCCCGATGAAATGAGGCGCGGATTATACGCCAGCCGCCCTGGTAGCGCTTGCGCTTCTATTTATAGTGGAATAAAACCAAGATAACCTAGAGTTTGTTCAAAACGCCCCGCCCCTGCAGGGCGAAGCCCGCAGTGGAGGAGACTTTCAATTGTAAATAACCCCTAGGGGCTGTTTACAATTCGACGAACGAGCCCCTCTCCCTTTGGGAGAGGGGTTGGGGTGAGGGTGGCAAGCAATTGAAAAACCGGAATTTTTTGTTTATCAATAATATTGCTCACCCCCTCCCCGGCCCTCCCCCGCTGCGGGCTTCGCCCTGCAGGGGAGGGGGATTGTTCAATTGTCAACAGCCCCTAGCATCGAAGGACTGCGCACCTTTTCCCGCTTTCCCTACCACCGCGGCCGCCCGTTTGCGCATGACCGCGACATCATCAAGAGTCCCTCGCCTACTTCTTTGACTTCGCCATACTGCGTCATCCCTACATCAACGCGCTCTCCGGCAAGCAGCGACAACGCGCACTGGTTGCCATGACCTTCACCCAAGACACGGACTACATCCTTCGATGAACCACTGAATAATCTCGACATACGTTATGCGCGCAACTTGATGGCGAATTTGCGCCAGGCGGTGGACGACTGCGCCGACCACGTCGCCGCCATGCAGCACACCTGCATCCGCCACAGCGGCGCGACCAACGAAGTCCTCACCTCCGAAAACATCGGCGCACTTTACGACATAGAATGTGGAGATGCTGCAACACAACGGCCGCGTGCTGTGTTTGTATTTTTGATTCGCCGAGTAGCGGCTTGGCTGTTTCTTACCAACCGTGCCGGATGAAATGTTCCGACATGGTCTGTAAATATTCCTTGGCGCGTTCGGGATTATCACGGTAATCAGCGATAAACCTGACTTCACCTTTTTTGCTGACAGCAATGGCGCTGTTTGCCGGGCCACTTTCCGGTGAAACGTGGATTCGCTCATGGCGGAAAAATATCCAGCAACCCTCTGCTTCCATGTAGTCACGGGAAAGATACGGCGGCGGCGTATCTTGCAAATCTGCCCAGGTGAACAGCAGTTCTTTTATCGCGGCGGCAGCTCGCTCCCTTGCTTCGGCATAGGTGAGTACGGGCGGTAGTAGCCCATCGCCGGCTTGTGTTTCTAATTCGATCAGTTCTGCATCTGTCAAATCGTCGTCCGCTATTTTGTAATGGCGGACTGGCAGGGCAATGAGCGCAGTAATAAGGCCGTTTAGTGCAGCAATCAGGGGAACAGGCTGGAATAAATAGATAAACTCCCGAGATTTAGGTGAAGTGCCGACCACGATAGCAACGCCAAGATACAAAAGGGGAAGTAGCGGTATCAGGGAAAGGAGAAAGCCGGTTATTGTGGAAAGTAGCGTGGCAAGGGCAATACCAGCAAAATTTTTATAACAGCGGACAACGGTAATCCATTTCCCGGCGACAAGCGCGCAAGGAAAACCCAAGAAGATCGCTGAATAGAATGCTATACCTGTTTCAAATCCTAAATCATCGAAAAATATTCCAAGCTTTAACAGCAGCATTACCGTTAGTGGTGTAAACACAATGCCAACTGCAGCACCAATAAGGGCAAAGCGCCATAAAGTTTTGCGCGCGGGATATTCGGCTTGTACGATTTCCATGATGTATTCCTTTCCCAATTATGGATTTATAGCCTTCCACCGAAAGCCTTATACTGTGTTGTGTCGCCTAACCGGGCACCCATAGAAAATGGCGCAGCCATTTTCTATGGAAACCGGTGCTGTACAACAGCATACTGTCTTCGGCAACGCACCTTATCTGAAACTTTCGTTGGAAGGTTATATGGCGCGCTGTCGCCGGACGATTGCAATCATTGTGTCAGCACGACCTAGGAGTTGTTTACAATTCAGCCGTAAGGTTTTGTAGGTTGGGTTAGGCGCAGCCGTAACCCAACAGTGGGATGTGTTCGGCATTTTGTTTGTTGGGTTACGCTCGTGCCTCGCTAACCCAACCTACGAACCGGGGTGTAAATCCCCTCCCCCGCAGGGCAACATCCGCAGCGAGAGAGGGATTCAAATTGTAAACAGCCCCTAGGGCGTGTTGACAATTGAAAAATCCCCCTCTCCTGCGAAGTGGGGGAGGGCTGGGGTGGGGGCAGTAAACACGCCGCGCAGCGACAAAACTACCAATAGCCCTTCTCGCTTTGGGAGAGGGAGTGGGGTGAGGGTAGCAATCAATTGAAAACCGGAATTTTGGTTCATCAATAATATTGTTCACCCCCTCCCCACCCCTCCCCGCTGCGGGCTTCGCCATGCAGGAGAGGGAGATTGTTCAATTGTCAACAGCCCCTAATGACGTAAAGGAAAACAGCGCCATCCGGCGCTGTTTCTCTATCCTCAAAATGACTTACTAAACTCCAGATAGACATCCATATTGTGGTTGTCGTAATAGAAGTGGTTGCTCTTAGTTTTGTCCCAACTGAAGGTCAGGCGCGGGGTGATGCCCCAGAAGTAGAGGTTGCGGTTCCAGAGGCTGAGGGTGGCGCCGTATTCGTGGTCTTTGCGCACGATGCCGAAGAAGTCTTTGCTGTCGTACGGGCGGTAGGCGAAGTTGCCACTCAGGCGGCTGGACATGCCCCAGCCCCATTCTTGTCCCCAGCCGGCGCTAATGCCGTAGCGTTTGAAGGCGTCCGAGCTGTCCCTGGCCTGGCTGCGCATGGCGTTCGCCCCGGCAAACCAGTATTGGCGCGCGTTCGGCGCGAAGAGGACGTTCAGGCTGCCGTAGTATTGGTTGCCGTTCAGCCATCTGCGTGTGTCGTGGTTTTTGTGCATCGCCTGCATCGAGCTGCTCAGGCGCCAGCGCGGAGTGAGCCAGTAGGAGATGTTGGCGTCGGTGCCGAAGTTGGTAGAGTAGCCTTTGTTGGAGTAGATGCGGCGCTGGATGAAGGGGGTGAGGCTGATGTCCCAGCGCGAATTTTGCCAGCCGACGCCGGCGCCGGTGCGCAGGCGGAAGTCGTCAAAGCTGTGCGCGTCCCAGAACCAGTCGCCGTTCAGGCCTGCTTCGATTTGGCCGTAAAAGCCGTTGTGGATGGGAATGCGGCGTTCGGCGGAGAGGTCGAAGTGTACGCCGTGCGCGTTTTTCGGTTCGGGGAAGGTCCATTTGCCGTTGCCGACTTGGCGTTCGCGTTGGCGCGGCGCGTCGTTGATGTTTTTGTCGTGGCGGTAGTAGCCGCTGGCGTTGAAGGTCCAGCTTTGGCGTTCGCGCAGGGTGTCCAGCGCTTGGCTGACGATGTTGCGGATGTCTTCCGGCAGTTCGTCCGAGCGCAGTTTTTCGAGCTGGGTGCGCGCGGCTTCGTCCTGATGGTCGGCGAGTAGTGCCATGGCAAGGTGCAGGCGCACGGGTTGCAGGCTGGGGTCTTCGGCAATCATTTCGCGCAGGCGGGCGATGGCGCGGCTGAGGTCGCCGTCGGCGCGCGCTTTCATGGCTTCGCCAAAGCGCAGCAGCATTTTGTCTTGTTTGTCGGCGGGCAGTTTGCGGTAGATGGGCAGTAGCATGGCGACTGCATCGGCGTCACCGTTGATGATGGCGCTGTCGAGCGCGTTGGCGAGCAGCGGCGGGTCGGCGAGTAGTTCGGCTTCGGTGACTTGCAGGACTTGGGCGTTTTGTTGGCGCGCCTGGTTTTTGTCGGCGGCGGCGCGTTCGGCGGTGTCGGGCAGTTTTTCGTCCGGCGTGGCGGTGTCGCGTACTGGCGCGGGTGGGATGTTCTGCGCCAGGGCTACGCTGCTGAATAAGGTGAGGGTTATCAGGGGGATCAGTCGCATTTTTTTGTTCTCTGTTCGGGCAAAAATGAGGCGCAAGTATACACGTCCCGTTTGTCTTTCATGCCGTTTCCTTTTTTTCACGGGCGGACGGTTTTACATACACCTTGAGCGCTCCGGTGTATGTATATTTTTCGTGAATTGTTCTGTTTGTGTGTTTTTCTGTTGTTTTGCCGTGTGCTTGCGTGGATAATGTGTCCAGTTTTTCACAATGGGAGGCTTTTATGATCGTGCTGTGGTTATTGTTGGTCATCGTTTTTATTGTCTTGGCGACGGCCAAGTTGAAATGGCATCCTTTCCTCGTCTTGATTCTTGCCTGTTTTCTCACGGCTTTTTGTTATGGTCTGCCGGCGGAGGGTATCGCCAAGACGATTGGCACGGGTTTCGGCGGCATTCTCGGCTCGATTGGGCTTGTCATCGTTTTCGGCACGATTATCGGCCTGGTGCTGGAGAAGACGGGGGCAGCGCTGGTCATGGCGGAAACGGTGGTGAAATTCATCGGTCCGAAGTTCCCGACGCTGGCGATGAGTATTGTCGGGGCGATTGTTTCTATTCCGGTTTTTTGTGATTCCGGTTTTGTCATCCTGCATTCTTTAAAGGAGTCGCTGGCGGCGCGGATGAAGGTGTCGTCGGTGGCGATGAGTGTCGCGCTGGCGACGGGGCTGTACGCGACGCATACGTTTGTACCGCCGACGCCGGGGCCGATTTCTGCTGCGGGGAATTTGAATTTGAGCGATCAGCTCGGTCTGGTGATTGGCGTGGGGCTGCTCGTTGCCGTCGTGCCGATTGTCGCGGGCTGGCTGTGGGCGAACCGCTTTTTGCATGAGCAACCGGACGGTCTCGTCAACAGCCCCGCCGATGATGCCCGCGCGCAGGCCATCCGCGACAGTTACGGCGCGCCGCTGCCGCCCGCGCTGGCGTTCATGCCGATTGTCGTGCCGATTGTGCTCATTTGTCTCGGCTCGGTCGCCGCTTTCCCGACGCATCCGTTCGGCGACGGCGCGGTCGCGCAGGTTTTCAACTTCCTCGGCACGCCGCTCAACGCCCTGCTCATCGGCACTTTTCTTTCTTTCACCCTCATCCGTGGCGAGGATAAGACCGCGCGCATCAGCGCCATCATCGGCAATGGCCTGACGGTTTCTGCGCCCATTTTGCTGATTACCGGCGCGGGCGGCGCTTTCGGCGCGATTCTCAAGGAAACGCCGGTCAGCAGTTATCTTGGCAGCGCCCTGAGCAGCAGCGGGGTCGGCATTTTCATGCCGTTCATCGTCGCCGCCGCGCTTAAATCGGCGCAAGGTTCGACGACCGTCGCCCTCGTCACCGCCTCCAGCATCGTCGCGCCGCTGCTCGGTCAAATGGGGCTGGACAGCGAAATGGGGCGCGTCCTCTGCCTGATGGCGATTGGCGCGGGCGCGATGACCGTCTCGCATGCCAACGACAGCTTCTTCTGGGTCGTCACCCAGTTCAGCCGGATGAGCGTCGGCCAGGGCTACCGCACGCAAACTGCCGCCACCGCTATCCAAGGCATCAGCGGCATCTTCTGGATTTGGCTGTTGGCGTGGGTGATGCTGTAGCGCAGCCAACCGGTTTACATACACCTTGAGCGCTCAGGTGTATGTAAACCACCCCTTAAACAAACCGGAATTTCAGATCATAAACAATACACTCCCCCCCTCCCCGACCCTCCCCCGCTGCGGGCTTCGCCCTGCGAGGGCGGGAGAATTCGAACAGGCTCTTAACCCCGACAGCACCAGCGACCGCCTATAATGCCGCGCAACCCTCATACCGGAGAACCCGCATGACCCGTCCCCTGTACACCGCCTGTTGCGCCCTGGCGCTCGCCTGTCTGCCCGCCGTTGCCGCTGACAAAGCCCGCGACGACATCCAGCCCGCCGACCTCGTTCACATCCTCATCGGCGCTTACGAAGGCGCGGCCAACGCCGCCGACCGCAGCGGCCACCCCTTCGGCGACGAACGCCTGAGCCACGAAGACCTCGTCCGCCTCGAAGCCAACGTCCAGCAGCTCCAGCAAGGCCTGCAAGACATCACCAAAGCAGACGGCAGCCTCGACAGCGACCGCATCGCCAGCCTGCTCAACGACCTGCAAGACCGGCGCGGCGAAAGCCGCACCATCGACTTCGTGCGCGCGCTCAACACCCTGCGCGAGCTGGAAAAACAGCCGGACGGCTTCACCCTCGACAACATCCTGAACCTCTTTGCCAGCCGTGGCGGCAGCCGCAGCGCCAGCGCCAGTGCCAACAGCGACACCCTGCTCGACACCCTCAAACTCGTCTATGCCGACCGCCAACTCGGCAGCCCCGACCCCGCGCGCGAAGCCGCCGCCCACCGCCTCATCAACGACACCCTCGCCAGCGGCAGCCTTGACCCCGCGCGCCACGCGGAAATCGCCACCCTGCTAGACAAACTGGGGGCGCCTTACCGCGACGACTACCAAAAATGGCAGGCCGCCCCGCCACGCGTCGCCGTCCGCCCCGGCACAAACAGCGCCGAAGACATCCTGCGCCAACTGGACAACCTCAGCCCTGACCAGCGCGAGCGCGTCCTGCAAATCCTGCGCGAACAAAAATAACTGCAACAAAGCGTAGAGTGGGGCTTGCCCCACCGAAAAAAGCCTATGAACCTCGTCATCGCCCTCGACTCCTACAAAGAAAGCCTCAGCGCTGCCGACGCCTGCGCCGCTGTCGCCCGAGGCTTCCGCGCCATCTACCCGCACGCCAACTGCCACATCCTGCCGATGGCGGATGGCGGCGAAGGCACCACCGCCGCGCTGGTCGCCGCGCGTGGCGGCAACTGGCAAAACATCACCGTGCAAGACCCGCTCGGCCGTGCCGTTACCGCCCGTTACGGTCGCCTGCCGGACGGCAGCGCCGTCATGGAAATGGCCGAAGCGGCGGGACTGCACCGCCTCGCCCCCGCCGAACGCGATCCGCGCCACACCAGCACCTACGGCGTCGGCGAAATGCTCTGCCACGCGCTCGCCTCCGGCAGCCGCCACATCATCCTCGGCATCGGCGGCAGCGCCACCAACGACGGCGGCGCCGGCATGCTACAAGCACTCGGCGCGCGCCTGTACGATACAAACGGCCACGAACTGCCGCGCGGCGGCGCCGCACTGGCCCGCCTCCACCACGCCGATTTCAGCGGTTTGCACCCGGCACTACAAACCGTCACCCTCGACGTCGCCTGCGACGTCAATAACCCGCTCTGCGGCACAAACGGCGCCAGCGCCATCTTCGGCCCGCAAAAAGGCGCGGATGCCGCCGCCGTCGCCGAACTGGACGCGGCGCTTGCCCACTACGCCGCCGTCCTCACCGCCAGCGGCCTGCCCGACCAGCGCGAACAACCCGGCGCAGGCGCGGCCGGCGGACTGGGTTACGCATTGGCGCTCCTCGGCGCCCGCCTCACCTCCGGCATCGGCCTCGTCATGCAGGCCGCAGGCTTGACCGCCGCACTCCAAGGCGCTGACCTCGTCATCACCGGCGAAGGCCGCTTGGACGGCCAAACCCGCCTCGGCAAAGTCCCGCTTGGCGTCCTGCGCCTCGCCCAACAACACGGTGTGCCCGTTATTGCCCTCGCCGGCGTCCTCGGCGCGGGTGCGGAAACCCTCACCGACGAAGGTTTTGCCGCCATCTTCCCCGCCATCGCCGCCCTCGCCCCGCTGGACGAAACCCTCGCCAAAGGCCGCGAAAACCTCGAACGCACCGCGCGACAAATCGCCGCCGTACTGGCATTGGGCGGACGGCTTTAATCGTCGCGCACCTACACATTTACATACACCTGAGCGCTCGTAGTGTATGTATATTTGACGACATCGCTGTTTCTACCTGTTTACGGCGAACGGTCAAATTAAGAGCAACGCTTCTTCAAGGTGCGCCTCATCAGGCGTTCTCCACCGCAAACACTTGCGCGGGCAGTTGTTCAATTTACGCACCACTTTCTCCATGTACGCATCAGCAAATTTCTCAATACCCTGATGTTTCGTGAAAAACTCCCGTAACAAGCCGTTGGTGTTCTCGTTCGTCCTGCGCTCCCACGGCTGGTACGGGCGCGCGCCTTGTCTGAGCCTTTATGGGTATCGCCACAAATGTCATGTCGCCGCGCTGACCGGCGCGCGGTAGCGGTTAAGGTCGATTTGTCGCGTAAACAGCGCTTTGATTGCCGCCTGGTGGCTGATGGCAAGGCAAAGGGTGTCGGGCAGCGCGGTTTTTAGCGTCTGCATGAGCGCGCGGGCGGCGTCGTCATCGAGCTGGTTGGTCGCCTCGTCCAGATAGAGGATTTGCGGGCGGGCGATGAGGGCGCGGGCGAGGCTTAGGCGCTGCTGTTCGCCGCCGGAGAGACGGTTGCCCCAGGCGTCTTCGTGGTCAAGTTCGCCGGCGAGGTGGGCGAGGCCGACTTGTGCTAGGGCGCGGGTGAGGATGGCGTCGTCAATGCCGTCGCGCGCCGGGTAGCAGAGGTTGGCGCGCAGGGTGTCGTGCGGCAGGTAGGGGCGTTGCGGCAGGCTGAGGATAGGAGTGCTATTGGGCGGCGAGGTTTGCAGGCGAACCCCACCCCCTGCCCCTCCGCCACAGGGAGACTGTTGTGCGGTGGGGAGGGTATACCGCCCGCGGTAATACGGCCAGATGCCTGCCAGGGTGCGCAGCAGGGTGGTTTTGCCGATGCCGCTCGCGCCATCGAGCAGCAGCCATGCGGGCGCGCGGGCGCTGAGGTCGAGGCCGGTGAGCAGCGCCCTGCCGTCGGCGGTGGCGAGGCTTAGGTCTGCGGTGTGCAGCGTGTCGCCACCGCTGGCTGGCGCGTCCACCGCGGGCAGTCGTTCCAGCGCTTCTTGAAAGCGGGCGAGGCGCTCCACCACCGCCGCCCAGACGATGAGCTGTTTATAGACGTCCAAGAACCAGCCGAAGCCGTCCTGCACGCGGGCAAAGGCGGCGCGCGTCTGCATGATGTCGCCGAAGCTGAGTTTTTTCGCCAGATACATCGGCAGGGTGGCGAAGATGGGGATGAAGATGCTGATGCGCACGTAGCTGGCGTAGAACATGCCGAACCAGTATTCGCGGTCGATGAGCGCACGCCAGTTGCTCTTGATGTGGGCGAAGCGCTGTTCGAGCCGCGCCTGCTCTGCCGGCGCGCCACGGTAGAGCGCGATTTGTTCGCTGTGATCGCGGATGCGCAGCAGGGTGGCGCGGTAGTCGGCCTCAAAGTGCTGACGTTCGACGTTGAGCGCTTGCAGTTTGCCGCCGACGAGATGCCCCAGCCAGGTGGTGAGCGCCGAGTAGGCCAGCGCAATCCAGACGAGGTAGCCGGGGATGGTGATTTCGTGTCCGGCGAGGGTGAAGGTTTGTACGCCGGAGAGGCTGTAGAGGATGCCGAGGTAGGTGATGAGGGTGATGCTTTTTGAGATGAAGGAGCGCACCAGTTCGAGGCTTTGGCTGGCGAGCAGGGCGATGTCTTCGGCGATGCGCTGGTCGGGGTTGTCCGGCTCGCCGGAGAGTTGCAGGCGGTAGTGTTTGTGCTCTGCCAGCCATGCCTGGTGGAACTGCTCGCTCATCTGCTCGCGCCAGTGGATGATGAGGCGCTTGCGCAGCCATTCGCCGGCGTTGGCAAAGGCGACGACGAGACCGAGATAGGCAAGGTATTCGACGACGAGCGCGGGCAGGACGGCGCCGTTCATGTCGTGCAGGGCGTCGTAGAAGCGTTTGTCCCAATGGACAATCCAGACGCCGATCAGGATGAGGATGAGGGTGCAGGCGGTATCGGCGGCGAGCAGCGCCCAGGCGGTGCGGTTGTGGCGGTTGAACCAGTACGGCGCGATGAGGCGGAGGAAGCGGCGGAGGGTTTGCATGGTGGTATTGGGCAGAGGTTATTTATACATACACATCGAGCGCTCAAGTGTATGTATAAATCTCTATACATACACCATGAGCGCTCAGCTGTATGTATAAAAGAGACAAATCCGAAAAAGCCGGGCATCGGCCCGGCTTTCTTTTAGATAACGCCAAGAGGCTCAACCGCGCAGCGCGGCGAGGATGGCATCGACGGTTGCTTTGGCGTCGCCGAAGCACATCACGCTGTTTTCATTGAAGAACAGTGGGTTCTGCACGCCCGCGTAGCCGGTGTTCATCGAGCGTTTGAAGACGACGACGTTCGCCGCTTTCCACACTTCCAAGACCGGCATGCCAGCAATCGGCGAGTTCGGGTCGGTTTGTGCCGCCGGGTTGACGGTGTCGTTCGCGCCGATGACCAGCACCACGTCGGTGTCGGGGAAGTCTTCGTTGATTTCGTCCATTTCCAGCACGATGTCGTACGGCACTTTCGCCTCGGCGAGCAGGACGTTCATGTGGCCGGGCAGGCGACCGGCGACGGGGTGGATGCCAAAGCGCACGTTCACGCCCTGTTTGCGCAAGAGTTCGGTGATTTCCGCGACCGGGTATTGCGCTTGTGCGACTGCCATGCCGTAGCCGGGGGTGATGATGACGCTGTGCGCGTTTTTCAGCATGTCGGCGACGTC
>CAURAS010000028.1:0-10534 GCA_963522865.1 uncultured Cardiobacterium sp. | reverse complement strand
TGCGTGCTTTTGATGCTTTTTATCTGCGAGCGTATGTCTTTGGCATTAGACATGGCGGATTCCTCACCAGGCGCCTTTGTCTTTGAAGGCGGTCAAGGCAGCGGTGAATCCTTGCTGAACGTCGTCGTCATAGACGCCGCGTTCGTTTACTTTGTCCAAGAGTTCCTGATGGTCACTGTGCATGTATTGCAGCAGTGCCTGTTCGTAAGCCTGGATTTTTTCGACCGGGATTTCGTCAAGGTAACCGTTTTCTGCGGCAAAGAGCGAGACAGCCATTTCGGCAACGCTCATCGGCGCAAACTGGCGCTGTTTCATCAGTTCGGTAACGCGCTGACCACGCTCCAGCTGTTTGCGTGTCGCTTCGTCGAGATCAGAGGCGAACTGGGCAAATGCTGCCAGTTCGCGGTACTGCGCAAGCGCGAGACGCACACCGCCGCCAAGTTTTTTGATGACTTTGGTTTGTGCCGCACCACCAACGCGCGATACAGAAAGACCGGCGTTAATTGCCGGGCGAATGCCCGCGTTAAAGAGGTCGGTTTCGAGGAAGATTTGTCCGTCGGTAATAGAGATAACGTTGGTCGGGACGAAGGCGGATACGTCGCCTGCCTGGGTTTCGATAATCGGCAGGGCGGTGAGTGAACCCGTTTTGCCTTTAACCGCACCGTTGGTGAGGCGCTCGACTTCAGCCGCGTTGATGCGGGAAGCGCGTTCAAGCAGGCGGGAGTGGAGGTAGAAAACGTCGCCCGGATAGGCTTCGCGTCCCGGCGGGCGTTTCAGCAGAAGCGAGACTTGGCGGTATGCCCAAGCCTGTTTGGTGAGATCGTCATAAACGATGAGGGCATCCTCGCCACGATCACGGAAGTATTCGCCCATCGCGCAACCCGCATAGGGCGCGATGTATTGCATCGCCGCAGAGTCGGATGCGGTCGCGGCAACGATAATGGTGTGTTTGAGCGCGTCGTGTTCTTCCAGTTTGCGCACCACGGCGGCAATGGAAGAGGCTTTTTGTCCGATGGCGACGTAGATGCATTTCACCCCGGTGTCGCGCTGGTTGATGATGGCATCAACCGCAATCGCCGTTTTCCCGGTTTGGCGGTCGCCGATAATCAGCTCACGCTGACCGCGACCAATCGGCACCATCGAGTCAATGGATTTCAGGCCGGTTTGCAGCGGTTGGTCAACAGATTGGCGTTCGATAACACCGGGGGCGATTTTCTCAATAGGTGAGCTTTCGCTGGTTTTGATGTCGCCCTTGCCGTCAATCGGTTGGCCGAGAGCATTGACAACGCGACCGAGCAGTTCACGGCCGACCGGTACTTCAAGGATACGTCCGGTGCAGGTGACTTTGTCGCCTTCGGAGAGGTGGTCATATTCGCCAAGGATAACGACACCAACACTGTCGCGTTCAAGGTTGAGTGCGAGTCCGTAAACGCCGCCGGGGAAGGCGATCATTTCGCCGAGCATCGCCTGCCGCAGTCCCTGTACGCGGGCAACACCGTCATAAAGGCTGATAATCGTGCCTTCGGCTTTGCTTTCGACCTTGTTGTCGTAATCGGCTATTTTTTCCTGGATAAAGCCGCTGATTTCAGCAGGATTAAGTTGCATGATTCGTTTCCCTTAGTCATCGAGTTTCTGGGCGAATTCGGCGATTCTGCCCTTCAGCGTCTGGTCAATGACCAGCCCGTCGTATTCCAGTACCACACCGGCAAGCAGCGCGGGATCTTCATGGATTTCCAGCACGACTTCGCGTCCGGTTTTTTTCTGCATCAGCTTGCGCAGCTGGTTTTCATCATCAGATGAAAGCGGTTTGGCGCTGGTTACGCGCACCATGCAGGTATCGCTTTGTGCATAGAGCAGTTCGTCATAGACGTCGGCGATGTCCGGCAGTACCGCGATGCGGTCGTGTTCTTCCAAGAGGCGCAGCAGATTGTGTTCTTCATTGCTGATACCCTGTTTGCGCTGCTTTTTCAGCAGTTGTTCCAGCCAGCCTTGCAGTTGCGCGAGAAAGCCGGGGAGCGCGAGGTGTTCCGGCACTTCCGGCGCCTGCATGACCGCCTTGGCGGTATGCAGGAAGGCTTGCCAGTTTTGCTGCGCCTTGCCATCTGTAGCGTTGGCAAGGATGGCTCTGGCATAGGGACGGGCGATGGTTTTTGACTCGGCCATGGTTTTACAATTTCTCGCTCAGTTCGTTCAGCAGGCGTTTGTGGTCATCGGCTTTGACTTCACGACCAATGACTTTTTCCGCGCCCTGGACGACCAAATCGGCGATCTGGCTACGCAGGGTTTCGCGCGCCTTGCGTTTTTCCTGCTCGAAGTTATCGCGCACCGCGGCGATTTCACGCTCACCGGCAGTTTTCGCCTCGCTACGCGCTTCCACAACCAGCTGTTCGGCCTGTTTCTGCGCGCGGCCAACGATTTCGGTTGCCTGCGTTTTCGCCTGGGCAATGATGCGGGCGGTTTCTTCTTGTGCCTCGGCAATGCTGTGCTTGGCTTTATCCACCATGCTCAGCCCCTCGGCGATTTTCTGGCGGCGCGCTTCTGCCACCTTGGAGAAGAGCGGCCAGATGTATTTGTGAGTGAACCACCACAGGACGAGGAATGTTCCGATCTGGCCAATCAGCGTCAGATTGAGATTCATAGGACACCTTCCGGCGGGTCGCCGTGATTAGCCGTTCAGCGCCCCCAGGAGCGGGTTACCAAAGACAAGGATAAGGGCAACAACCACGCCAATCATCGCAACAGCGTCCAAGAGGCCGGCGATGATGAAGAATTTGCCTTGCAGCGGGTTCATCATTTCTGGTTGGCGGGCGCTGCTTTCGATGTATTTGCCACCCAGTATGCCAAAACCGAGCGCGGTGCCCAGCGCGGCAAGACTGAGAATGATCGCGGCGGCGATTGCGGTAGAGCCTTGCAGTTGGGCAATGGCTGCGATTTTTTCCATGGGAACCTCCAAAGTTAATTAAGCAACGGAAAAAGCGGAAAGAAAAGGGAAATTCAGTGGTGCGGTTCGGTCATCGAGAGATAGACGACGGAAAGCACCATGGCGATGTATGCCTGCAGGGAAACAATCAGGATGTGGAAGATCGCCCAAACACCGCCGGGAACAAACTGGATGAACCACGGCAGGAAGGCTATCAGGATGAAGACGAGCTCGCCGGCAAAGAGGTTGCCGAAAAGCCGCAGCGAGAGCGAGATCATTTTGGCGAAGTCTTCAACGATTTTCAGGGCGAGGTTGATGGGGTAAAGCAACAGCTTGCCAGCGAGGCTGTTCGCCTCAAAGGGATGCCCGCCCAGCGCTTTAACGAAACCGAAGGAGCCGTGATTTTTGAAGAGGTAGATGTAGGTCAGAACGACGACGGTGATGGAAAGCGCAAAGGTGGCGTTGGCATCGGTCGAAGGGACGATTTTCAGGTGATGGATGCCAAACTGGGCAGCAACACCGGGGAGGAAATCCACCGGCACCATGTCCATGACGTTCCAGAGCAGTACCCAGCAGAAGATGGTGAAGGCGAGCGAGCCTATGTCGGCGCGCGAGGTGCCGAAGAAGTCTTTAACGACGCCATCGACGAAGTCAAAGATCATTTCGGCGACGTTGACCGCGAACGACGGTGGTTCGTTGTTTTCGAGGTGTTGCAGGGCGCGCTGTCCCATTTTGCGCATCCACCAGCAGAACAGGCCGCCGAGCAGGATGGAGAAGAACAGGGTATCGATATGCAGGGACCAGAAGCCTTCGCCAACGCTGAGGTTGGTCATGTGATGGCTAATGATTTCTGCTGCGCTTTGTTCTGCCATACGTTCCTCTTAGTGTTTCAAGATTGCCCAGAAATAGGCGCTGTAAGTTACCGCGAAGCCGGTCAGGACAGCGAGCGCTTGTCCGTGCCGGACCAGCCATGCCCCCAGAATAACCACTATCAACCATTTCAGTGTTTCGGCGAGCAGTACCGCGCGGACGAACTGTCTGGCCGGTAATACTTGCGGTAATCGCCTGAATATCAGTAATGCCGCCACCGTGGTCAGCAGGCAAAGCAATCCGCCCATCAGGACGGAGAGACTGGCGTGTCGCCACGGGCTTACCAGTACGCAAAGCATCAGAATCATCAGGATAACGCTTTGTGTTTTCAGCAGATATTTCAGGGTTGCCTTCATCTGTGGTGCGCGGATTATAAGAGCTATGCCGGAGAGGGTCAATAAAAATCCATCTTCCGGTAATTTCGCCAAAATTGTCGTTTCTTTTGGTAAATTTGGCCGTGGCGACGCGTTTATTCGGCGGCGTCAAAGCCCCATTTGGCGAGGATGCCGTCCAGTTCGTCGAGGCTGTTGTATTTGAGTACCACCCTGCCCCGCCCTTTGCCGTTATCGCGGATGGCGACGGGGTAGCCGAGGTAGTTGCCGAGACGTTCTTCCAGCGCGTCGATATTGACGTCGCGCGGTTTGGGTAGCGGCGGCGCATCCGGCGCGGTTTGCAGTTGTTTAACCCGTACCTCGATTTGGCGCACGCTGTATTTGCGCGCCAGCGTTTCGGCGAGCAGCATTTTCTGCTGACTTTCGCTCAAGGTCAGCATGGCGCGTGCGTGCCCCATTTCGATTTCACCGCTGTAGAGCGCGTCTTTCACCGGCTGGCTCAGTTCGAGCAGACGCAGGATGTTGGTGACAGACGAGCGCGAGCGGCCGACGAGTTGTGCTGCTTTTTCGTGGGTGAGGTTGAAGTCTTGTACCAGTTGTTGCAGAGCGCTGGCGACTTCCAAGATATTGAGGTCGCTACGTTGCAGGTTTTCGATGAGGGCGACGGCGAGCGCCTGCTGGTCGTTGTAATTTTTGACGACACAGGGGATTTTCGTCAGCCCCGCAATTTGGCTGGCGCGGAAGCGGCGTTCGCCGGCGATGATTTCGTATTGACCGTCGGCAATCGGGCGGACGACCAGTGGTTGCAGGATGCCGTGTTCGGCGATGGACTGCGCCAGCTCTTGCAGGGTGTCGTCGTGGAAGACTTTGCGTGGCTGGTAGATGCCGGGGCGGATTTTTGCGGCGTCAATTTGTTTGAGCGCTTCAAATTCGGGTTGGGCGATGACGTCGCGCGCCGCTTCGCCGAGCAGGGACTCGAAGCCGCGTCCGAGGCCGCCGCGTTTGGTTTTCAGCATGTTGGTATCTCCTTGTTTATTGCCCCAGTCGCTGTTTCAGCTCTGCGGCGATTTCGCGGTAGGCGACAGCGCCTTTGGCGGTGCTGTCGTACTGGACGATGGGCAGGCCGTAGCTTGGCGCTTCGGCGAGGCGGACGTTGCGCGGCACGACGGTGGTGAACAGCATCCCTTTTAGATAGGCTTCCAGGCTGTCCGAGACTTCGCGGGTGAGGCGCGAGCGGTTGTCGAACATGGTGCGGATGAAGCCGGCGACGCGCAGGTCGGGGTTCACCGTCTGGCGCAGTTGGCCGACGGTATCGAGCAGGGCGCTGACGCCTTCGAGGGCGAAGTATTCGCACTGTATCGGCACGAGGACGTAGTTCGCGGCGACGAGCGCATTGACGGTAAGCAGGTTGAGCGTCGGCGGGCAGTCAATCAGCACCCAGTCGAAGCGCTCCGCCCAGCCGAGGATGTGTTTTTTCAGCAGGGCATGGCGCATGTTTTCGCGGAACAGCGCTTCGTCCGAGCCGGTGAGGTCGGCGTTGGCGGGCATCAGCCAGATGTGTGAGTTTTCGCAGTAGATGCAGGTGTCTTCCACGCCACGCGTGCCGAGCATGACGTCCATCACGCCGTGCTCAACGCTGCGCCGCTCCACGCCACAGGCGACGGTCGCGTTGGCCTGCGGGTCCATGTCAATCAGCAGCACGTCCGCGCCGCTTTCGGCAAGGACAGCAGCGAGGCTGACGGCGGTCGTGGTTTTGCCGACGCCGCCTTTCTGGTTGGTGATGGCAATGATGTGGCTCATGCGCGCTCCCGCCGGATGTCCAGCAAGGTGCGTTCGCCAGCGAGCAGCGGCACGGCAAGCGGGTATACCCCATGAATCGCGAAACCGGACACAGTCAGCGTTTCCACTTCGCGCCCTTTCATCAGTAACCAGCGGCTGTTGGCGTCGCCCAAATGCGCCGTAAGTGCAATGAAGCGGTCGGCGGCGGCGAGTGCGCGGCTGATGATGACCGCTTGCGGCGGTGCCTGCCAGTCTTCCACCCGCTGTGCGACCACTTGCACGTTGGCCAGCGCCAAAACGCGCACCGCTTCACGGATGAACGCTGCTTTTTTGCCGTTGCTTTCCAGCGCCGTCACTGCCAGTTGCGGCCGCATGATGGCGAGCATCAGCGCGGGCAGACCGGCACCGCTGCCGATATCGGCGAGCGTCGCCGCGTCTTCTATATAAGGCAGCACGGCAAGGCAATCGAGCACGTGGCGCGACACCTGTTCTTCAGCGTCGCGTACGGCGGTCAAGTTATGCACCTGATTCCATTTGTTGAGCAGGTCGAGATAGCGGACGAACTGCGCGCGTTCTGCCGCTGATACGGCGAACGGCAGCGCATCCAGCCCGCGCTCCAGTTTTTCCTGCGCACCGCTTGGCAGCATCAAGCCACCTGCGTGCGGAAGTATTCGAGCAGCAGCCCGACTGGACGACCGGTGCCACCCTTCGGCCCGCTGCTTTTGAAGGCGCTGCCGGCGATGTCCAGATGCGCCCAGGGGTAATCGACAAATTCCGAGAGGTAGGCGGCGGCGGTCACCGCACCTGCATCGCGCACGCCGGAAATATTGGGGATGTCGGCGAACGGGCTGCGCAGCATTTCGCGGTATTCAGGGTCAAGCGGCATACGCCAGGCGGGGTCGCGTGCCGCTTCACCGGCGCGCAAGAGGGCTTCGGCGAGCGCGTCATCGTTGCTAAAGAGACCGCTGCGCACACCACCCAGGGCGACGACAATCGCACCGGTCAGCGTCGCCATGTCAATCACCGCCTGCGGCTGATAGCGCGTCGCGTAGGTGAGCGCGTCGCAGAGGATGAGGCGGCCTTCGGCGTCGGTGTTCAACACTTCGACCGTCTTGCCGGACATCGTTTTCAGAATATCGCCGGGGCGGATGGCGTTGCCGTCCGGCATGTTTTCGACCGAGGCGACCAGACCGACCACATACAGCGGCAGTTCCGCTTCGCACAGCGCTTTCACCGCGCCGAACACCGCCGCCGCGCCGCCCATGTCGCCCTTCATCTCATCCATCGCGCCCGCGGGCTTGATGGAAATGCCGCCGGTGTCGAAGGTAACGCCCTTGCCGACCAGCACCAGCGGTTTGGCGTTCTGCACGTTTTCCGGGCGGTACTCAAAAATAATGAAGCGCGGCTCATTGACGCTCCCCTGCGCCACGCCAAGCAACGCGCCCATGCCGAGCGCTTCGATGTCCTTCTTCTTCAACACCTTGACGGTAAGCGCGTCATAATCCTTGGCCATCGCCTTTGCCTGCTCGCCGAGCCAGGCGGGCACGCAGACATTCGGCGGCGTATTGACCAAATCGCGGGTGAAATAACTGCCCGCTACCCAGGCGTGCGCCAAATCGAGCGCGGCTTGCGCCGCCTTCTTCTCCGCCTTGTCGCAGACGAAAATCCATTCATGCTTGCGCGGCTTGCCCGCGTTACTCTTGAAAGCGTCGAAGCGGTAAGCGTCATGCGCCGCCGCACGCGCCATCAGCGCGATGGCCTCCACGCCGCTGCCGAGCAACAGCGCGACCTTCGTCCAACCGGACTCGTCCGCCAACTGCTGCACCGTCGCTGTCGCCCGTTGCAGCGCGCGGTCGTCGTCATCGCGGCATAACACGGCCACGCGCGGCGCGGCTAGCCCCGGCACATCGACAAACAGACGCAGCGTGCCTTTCGGCGGCAAATTCCCTTTCTCCGCCTGCGCCGTGAAAAACCCGCCGGACGCCGCATCCAGCACGGCCAGCGCGGGCGAAAAGCTGCCATCGGATGCCAGCGATACCGCGATCACTTCGGCGGCGACTTCAGCCGGCGAACACGCCTTCAAAGAAAATTTCATAAAGCACACTCCAATCAGTTAAGCTGCGCAGCCAATAAAAAACAGGCAATGCGCCCGTAAACAAGGGCGCTAGCATAGCACAAACTCACCCCGACCATGCCCATCCTCTACCGCTACCTGATACGCGAAACCCTCGCCGTCTTCCTCGCTACCAACCTGATATTGCTAGCAATCCTCCTAAGTTTCCGCCTCTCCACCCTGCTCGCGGCAGCCGCCGCCGGCAACATGGCGCTCTCCGCCGTGTGGATGCTCATCGGCCTGCAAGCAGTGCGCTTCCTCGTCATATTGATGCCGCTCGCCTTCGTCCTCGCCGCCGTCATGACCCTCGGCCGCCTCTACCGCGACCACGAAATCAGCGCCGCCCTCGCTTGCGGCATCGCGCCGCGCCACCAGACCCGCGCCCTGCTCCTCTGCGCCATCCCCATCGGCCTGCTCCTGCTGGCGCTGAGCATGAGCGTGCTGCCGCGCGTTTACCGCAGCCAGGACGCCCTGCGCCAACAAGCCCAACAAGAAGCGGGCATGATCCTCTTCACCCCCAACACCTTCCGCCGCCTGGACGACGGCACCATCGTCCACACCGGCGCCATCGAAGGCGGCCAACTGCGCGACTTCTTCATCGCCCGCGACGAACCTGACGGCGGCCACAGCATCATCCTCGCCGAGCGCGGCGAAATGCAGGGCGACGAACAACAGCGCCATTTACTCCTGCACGACGGCCGCCGCCTCGCCTGGAACGCCACCCACGACCCGGCGCATACCACCCTCTTTACCTACCAGCATGCCGACCTGCGCCTGCCCGGCGCCAACACCCTCGCCGCCGCGAATGACAACCGCCTGCGCAACCTTGCCACGAGCGAACTCGGCACCAGCCCCGAACACCTCGGCGAATGGCAAAGCCGCAGCAACCCCGCCGTTGCCCTGCTCATCTACGCCCTCGCCCTGCCCTTGCTCGCGCGCAGCCAACCGCGCCAGGGACGCTACCAAAAAATCGTCCCCGCCTTCATCGCCTTCGCCCTCTACATCAACCTGCTCGACCTCATCACCATCGCCATCCGCAAACAACAAATCCCGCCGCTGCCTGGCAGCTACTGGCTGCACGGCGCCGTGCTCGCCCTCATCCTCGCCCTGTGGCACAAAAACCGGGGGCGCGCATGACCCGCTTTGACCGCTACCTGCTACGCACCATCCTCGCCACCAGCCTCATCGCGCTCGCCTTCCTCCTCGCCGTCGATTACATCGTACAAATCTCCGTCGATGCCGACGACCTCGGCCAGGGCAACTACACCCTCGCCATCCTCCTCCTACAACTCCTCCTCGTCCTGCCGGAAAAACTGCTGCTCTACACCCCCGCCGCCGTCCTCATCGGCACCATCATGGGGCTGGGCCAACTCGCCGCGCAGAACGAAATCGCCGTCGTGCGCGCCAGCGGCATCTCGCGCCTGCGCCTCGCCCGCGCCGGCATCCTCTTTGCGCTCATCATCGGCGTGCTGAACATCGTGAACGGCGAAACCCTCGCACCCAAACTTGCCGACCGCAGCCGCCTGCTGCGCAACCAGGCGCTCGGCCAAAGCAGCGACACCGGCCGCGAACAAGGCATCTGGCTCAAACAACAAAACACCCTCATCCACATCGGCGCGCTCAATCCCGACGGCAGCCTCGCCCGGCTGCGCAGCTACCAGAGCGACGCCGAGCACATCACCATCCGGGAAGCCGACCGCGCCACCTGGGACGCGCCCGACTGGCAACTGGAAAACCCGCGTGGTTGGCGCACCCGCGCCGACAAAACCGAAAGCACCGCCGCGCCCGCGCGCTGGCAAAACGGCGCGACCCCGCAGGCGCTGCACGCGCTCGCCGCCATCAACAGCGCCGAAACCCTGCGCGAACTCTACACCCTGACCCGCTTCATGGCGGCGAACGGCCTCAACCACGAACACGAAAGCCTCAAACTGTGGCAACGGCTGCTGACCCCGCTCACCACCGCCGCGATGGTGCTGCTGGCACTACCGTTTGCCTTTGGCAATAATCGCAGCGGCCAACAGGGTACCCGCCTCGTCACCGGCATCCTCCTCGGTGTCGCCTACTACGTCATAAGCGACGTCATCGCCAACCTCGCCCTGCTCCTCCACTGGCCACCGCTCCTCGGCGCCGCGCTGCCCATCCTCATCTTCACCGTTCCGCCGCTGATACTCTTGACGCGGCAGTAAGCACTACTTACATACACCTGAGCGCTCATGGTGTATGTAAACAAAAAACCTGCGGACATTACTTACATACACATCGAGCGCTCAGGTGTATGTATAAATCCCGGTAGTGTCCTGAAATGCATGCTGAGGTATGGCAGATAATGGCACATTCCTGCCCCACGAAACGCTGAATAAAGGCGAGGCCAATGCCCCCCAAACAACCCTTGTAAACCGATGAGCATCTTCGTCCGCCTTTTTCTCGTTTACGGCCTCGCCCTCACCCTTGGTGGCGCGCTGCTGCTGCGCGACGTACAACAACAAATCCGCCCCGGCATGAAAGAAGTGCTGGAAGACA
>CAURAS010000027.1:0-10579 GCA_963522865.1 uncultured Cardiobacterium sp. | reverse complement strand
TCGTGCCCGGTCTGGATGCTGGTTTCGACGCCGAGCGAGTAGGGGGCGACGTCGGTCATCACCACTTCTTCCAGCGCCTGGTCTTGCGCGACGAGGCCCGCCTGGATGGCCGCGCCAATGGCGATGGTTTCGTCCGGGTTGAGGCCGGTGGTGGGGAAGCGGCCAAAGAGGCGCGCCATTGCCTTGCGCAGGACGGGCATCCGCGTCGCGCCGCCAACGAGGATGATGTCGTTCAGGCTCGCCGCGCGCACGCCCGCATCGCGCAGGGTTTGTTCGATGGGGATGCGGCAGCGCTCAATCAGCGGCTCGCAGCGTTTTTCCCAGTCGGCGGCGGTAATGCGCCAAGTAAGCGGCGCGCCGTTGTGGTTCACCTGCATTTCGGTATCGCCGCTGCCGAGCGCCTGTTTGGCACGTTCTGCCGCGGCATAGAGCGGCCCTTGCGCATCGGCGAGGTTGATGGCGCTGTGTGCGGCGGCAAAGCCCTGGATAAGCAGTTCGGTGAAGTCTTCACCGCCGAGCATGTTGTCGCCGGCGCTGGCGCGCACTTCCATGATGCCGGCGTACATGTCGAGCAGGGTAACGTCGAAGGTGCCGCCGCCGAGGTCGAGGACGAGGAATTTTTGGTCGTCGCCGCCTTGATGCAGGCCGTAAGCCATCGCGGCGGCGGTCGGTTCATTGAGCAGGCGCTGCACGTTCAGCCCTGCCAGTTCGGCGGCGTGCCGCGTCGCCTTGCGCTGGGTGTCGTTGAAATAGGCGGGCACGGTGATGACCGCCTCGCGCACCGCCATGCCCAGCGCCGCTTCAGCATCGGCCTTGAGCGCGCGCAGGACGAGGGCGGAGAGTTCTTCCGGGCTGTATTCGTGGCCTTTGCCGAGGCGGTAACGTTTGCTGCTGCCCATGTAGCGCTTGAAGGCGGCGGCGGTGGCAAGCGGGTGCGAGACGAGACGCTCGCGCGCCGCCTGGCCAACGAGGATGGCGCCGTCGTTATCCACGCTGACCACCGACGGGGTGAGGACGCTGCCGAGGGCGTTACGGATGAGTTGCGCCTTGCCGTCGTGCCAGTAGGCGACGAGGCTGTTGGTGGTGCCGAGGTCGATGCCGAGGATGGGTGCGGTGTTCATGGATAGCTCCGTGCGGGAAAGCGGCGGATTATAGCGGGGTTTGGCGCGCTTGGCGTTTACATACAGGGTGAGCGCTTGGGCGTATGTAAATCAGGAATGGTATGGTTGTTTCGGTGTCGTTGTTGGCGCGGTTAATTTGCTGCCCCCACCCCGGCCCTCCCCCACAGGGGGAGGGGGCGTTCAGCGCTTTTGCGCGCTAATGTTCCCGCAGACGCTGCAAAACGGTGGGGCAAGCCCCACCCTACGAGGTTTTCTGGTTTACATACACCTCGAGCGCTCAGGTGTATGTAAATGGCAAGTGGCGGTTGGATTTATTAGGTGGCGTCGTGGCGCGGTTAATTTGCTGCCCCCATCCCGCCACCCCCACGGGGGAGGGGACGTTCAGCGGTTTTGCGCGCTAATGTTCCCGCAGACGCTGCAAAACGGTGGGGCAAGCCCCACCCTACGGGATTTTCCGTTATACATACACCTCGAGCGCTCAGGTGTATGTAAATCAGGAATGGTATGGCTGTTTCGGTGTCGTTGTTGGCGTGGTTAATTTGCTGCCCTCACCCCAACCCCCTCTCTCGCTACGCGAGCAATACTTGTCTCGCTACGCGAGCAATATTTGTCCCACGGGGAGAGGGGCTTTTCTGGCTCAGCGGCTGCTGTCTTTACGGTGGATATTGACGACTTCGCTGTTGATACCGCTTTCGTCGAAGCGTTCGAGGAGGACGTCCAGTCCTTGCGCGGTTTTGAGCTCAATCTCGCCGGGGTAGAGCGGGATGAGCGCGTAGAGGTTCAGGCGCGTGCCGTCGCGGCTGTGGAAGACGCAGGCTTCGTGCGCGTGGCTGACAAAGGGCGGCAGAACGAGGATGCCGCTAAAGGGGGTGTCGGCGATTTCGCTCATCGGTTCGCCGTTGGGGAAGACGTACCCGGTGCCGAGCCAGTTGCCCGGCGCGCGCGCGAAGTCGGCGAGCATGGTCAGCCAGGCGATCGGCCAGTAGCCTTGTTCGCTTTTGAGGTTGTCCGGGCTGATGTTCCATTCGGGCGGCAGCATGATCATGAGTTCGGCGCGTTCTGCCGCGTTTTTGTTGGCGACGTCGTCCGGGATGTCCATCGGCCGGTCGGAGAGGCCGAGGGTGATGAGGGTGTGATACGGGCGGTTCGCGCCGGGGCGCAGCCAGAGGAGGTCGATCGGGCTGTCGCTGTCTTCGCGGCGGAAGGTGGCGGTGATCGGGCCGAGGTGTTTTTCGATGTGCGCGACGATTTCCTGGCGGTAGCTGGCGCTGGCGGCGCTGATGTGCGGCGGGGTGTCGTCTTCGGGATAGAGCTGGTAGCTGAGGTAGGTGTAGAGCCATTCGTCGAAGGTGTCGTATTCGGCGAGGATTTCGTAGTCGGCGGTGTTGTAGATGACCAGCGGCTGGCCTTCGCTGCCTTCGTCGCTTGGCGCGTAGTCAAGCGCGATGAGGATGTCGCCGCTTTGGTAGATGGGCAGCCACAAGGGGTGGATGTAGTTCGGCTGGGTCTGCGGCGCTTCGTCGGCGTCCGGGCGCGGGGTGGTGGCGGGGTCGGCGCCGAGGCGTTCTTGCAGTTTTTGTTGCCAGTCTTGTTGGACGGCGGCGATGTCGTGGTGCCCTATCCAGCGCTCGCCTTCGGCGGTCGGCGCGCTGTAGCCGTTGTAGATGCTCCAGATTTTTTTGAGGTTGTCTGGAAAGCGGACGCCGTGGATGTGTTCGCTGAGGCGGATGTCGTTCGGGTTGGCGGGCGGATTGAGCGGCAGCGCCGGGTTGGCTTTTTGCCAGGCGAGGTATTCGTCGAGCAGGGTGGTGAGGCCGACGGCACGGCGGTTGGCGCTGAGCGCGTGCGCGTGGTTGTCAAACCAGTGGCTGAAGCTGTCGTCGAGGTGGATGATGTCGCTGTTTTCGGGCTCGGTGTTGATTTGGGCGTAGAGGACTTGGCCGCTGTTGCCGTTGGGTTCGGGGTCGTAGTCCAGGCAGTAGAAGCCTTCGTTGTCCGCCATGAAGGGAATCCAGAAGGGGTTGTAGAGGGTGTTTTTGGCTTTGCCTTCGGCGTCAATGCGCGGCAGGCGCACTTGCGGCCAGTGGTTGCCGTAGTAGGTTTCGCAGAATTCGCGCCATTCTTGTTGTTTGCCGTAGATTTCGTCCAGCGCCAGCCAGCGCGGTTCACCCGGCGGGATGCGGTCGTGGATTTGTCCGTTAAAGGCGCGATAGACGTCTGCCAAGGCTTCCGGCAGGCGGATGCCATGTTCACTTTCAAAGTTTTTCAGGTCGGCTTCGGTTGCGCCCGTGTTGAGCGCGCCGCCGAGGCCACGGGTGGCGAGAGTTTCGAGGTATTGTTTGAGTTTTTCGGCAATGTCCATCGGGTTGTCTGGGTTTTGGTTTTCGCCGGGCATTGTATCGCTATCGCGGGGGGAATCCGATACTGGGCGGTCGGCGTGGGGCTTTTTCGCCGGGTGGCGCGTAGCGATACATGCAAAGTTCCGTACAAGGCGCGCCGCCGAAGACAGTACGCCTTTGTGCGGCGAGGCGGCGCAACACCGTACGGGGCTTTGTGTGTATTGCTATAGAATGCCGCCGTTCTTGTTTATGGAGGTTTGTTTTATGTTCGCTTTTGCCCCGCATGCCCGCCTGTTTTCGTTCCCGGTCTTTTTTGATGGTGGTTGCGCGCCGTTTATCCGCGACGATCTGGCGTCGTTTGCCTTGGCGCAGCCGCAGGTGCGGGCGCAGGCACGGGTGGATGACGTGTTATTGGGGCTGTCCGGCGAGGAGGGCCGGGTGCGTGTGGTGTTTGCCTTCGTGGTGGATGCGGTCTTGCCGTGGGCAGATTACAGCGCGCAGTGCCGCACGGGCGAGCGCCGCCGCGTGCCGCGCAATGTGCTGGATGCGGCGGACGCGATTTTTCCGCCCAACGGCCACAACCCGCTGCCGTCGTGGTCGGGACACACCGCTGCTGATTTCGCGCGCGATGTGGAAGACGGCAAACACGCGCTGACCAGTCGCCGTTTCTGGTATTTCGGCAAGGGTGACCGCGTGCAGATGTGGTTGCCCGACGATTTGCGGGCGCTGCTACCGGCAGAGGGTTTTCGCGCGCAGGCAAACGCGCCGCTCATGCCGCGTTTTGCCGCGTTCTTTAATGAAGCCTTGACAGCGCATAGTACGCTGGAGCGCGGCAGCTACGGGCAACCGCGCCATCAGCCGGAGCTGGAAGGGTTTGACTTCATTATGTCGTGCAGCACACTCTCGGCGAGCGCCGATGGTTGCGGCGCGCAAGTAGAGGGGCGCGTGCCGCTGGACGTGTTACGCGACGCCGAACGTGCCAACGATGCGATTGGCGAAGCGCTGTAACATCATGAGTAAAAAATGTTTTGCTTTTTGACGGACGCTTTATTACAATTTTGAAACGACATAGTAACGTCCGTATAACTCACCGCGGCAGGCAAGGACCTTAAAACCTGTATTGTTTATCAGGGAGTTCGCCGCGATTCTGCAAGGAAAACCATTATGGCTGCAACTCATAATTATTACCGCATCCTGGGTATCAAAACGACCGCCGGCGTTCAGGAAATCCGTCAGGCTATTCACGCACTCCGCGAGAAGGATACTGCGGGCAATTACACCGCGACCTTGAATGCTATCGAAGAAACACTTTCTGATCCGGAAAAACGCGGCGCTTACGACGACCAACTCGGCGTGGATCCGGCGCTACGCGGTGATTACTACGTTTCTTTCCAAATCAAGGGTGAAGAAAAACCCAAAACATCGTTCGTTGATGTCACCGGCAAGGAATACGGCAGTGAGCAAGCCTTGCGCAATGCGCAGAAGGCGCGCTACAACCAGATGACGGTGGAGCTGGAAGAATGGGAGAAAAGCATTGCCACCCGCACCCGCATTCTGTCGATGGGGCGTATGCTGGTTTTTTTATCGATGCTGGTAGTGGCTGTGCTTTTTGGTCTGCTTTCCGGTAAGCCGTTTTATGACGACTACCAGGCGAAAAAGCAGGCGGAAGCGGCATATGTTGAGCTTACCAAGGCCGGCAAGAGCGTCATGGATTACATCCGCGCGCAAAAAACCTATCCCTCGAACGTTCCGACCTATGCGCGCGAAGGCGATTACTACGACGTCAGCATCTTGTCCGACGACAGCTTTGAGCAGAATTTTGCCTTGAATCTGAAATTCACTGGCAACGCAAGGTCGGAACTGCGCGATGGTAATATCATTTTTGAACTCTACCGAATCCCTAACGGCATCCTTGACTGGCGCTGCCAAGCAAAAATCCCTGCACAATACATTCCGGCGCGTTGTCCCATCAATTGAGCCTTGATTTCCGCAGCGGGCGACAGCAATGTCGCCCGTTTTTTGTTATCGCGCGCCGTGTTTTTATACGAGATTGAGTACCACCCGCGCCGGGCGGTAGCCTTGGGCGGCGGGAAGGATGCGGGTTGGCGGGCATGGCGGGTTTATTCGCCTCACAGGCTTGTGTGTGAAAAGTTATGGAGCGCTTTCCGTGAGGAACTTGGCACTGCTGATGAGTGTGAATGCGCCGTTGGCGTAGCGTAGGATTTCGCCGTGCGGGCGCCAGTCGCCAAGGACGTACACGGTGTTGCCGTCATCCAGCCGATGCACGGCGGGGCGGTGGGTGTGGCCGTGGATGAGGAGGGGCGCGCGGGCGTTTTGTAGCGCGGCGCGGATGGCGGCGGGGTTCGTATCGGTGATGCGCGTACTTTTGCGGCGGGTGCGTGCTTGGCTTTGCGCGCGCAGTTTAGTGGCGATGCGACGGCGCAGGGCGCGCGGCAGGCGGTAGTAAAGCCATTGTAGCGGACGGCAACGCAGGATGCGGCGCAAGCGCTGGTAGCCGCGGTCGTCGGTGCAGAGGAGGTCGCCGTGTTCGATAAGGACGGTGTGGTCGCCGAGGTTGAGGGTGTGCCGTTCGGGCAGGATGCGCAGGTGGGCGGTTTGGGCGTAGGCGGTGCCGAGGAGGAAGTCGCGGTTGCCGTGCTGGTAGTACAGCGGGCAAGGCAGGGCGGCGAGGGCGGCAGCGATGCGCTGTTGGTAGGGGCTGGCGAGGTCGTCGCCCAGCCAGTAGTCGTAGAGGTCGCCCAAGAGGTAGATGGCGTCGGCGTCACGAGCGAGCACCGCAAGGGTGGCGAGGAAGGCCGCGGTGATTTCTGGCCGGTTTTCTGTGAGGTGGATGTCGGCGAGGAAGTAGGTAGCCATGGGGCAGCCGGGTTATCTCTAGCGCGAAGGCTGCCGGTTTTTACGGGACATAGCGGCAGCCGTCGCTTGCTTCGGCGATGTCGGGGATGTTGCCACTGCAATCCCATTTGTAGGCGGCGCTGTCAACGCGCATTTGCAGGCGGACTTCGCCCTGCAAGCCGCTTTCCGGGGTGAAGTGCATGACGACGAGCCCGCCCGGCCGTACTTCGACTTCTTGCAGCAGGTCGCTGGGTAGCCAGTCTGGCGGCAAGCCAAGGGCGTTGAGATCTGCCGGGGTTTCGCCGGTATTGGCGTGGTATTCGGCAATGTAGGTTTTCAGCACGCTGCCAGCGTTTATGGCATGGCGGAGGCGGTCTTTATGCACTGCCGCAGCGGCAGCGGTGTCTTTTTCTTGCTCGTGCCGCTCTACAATTTCCCGCGCTTCTTGGCGTTCGTAACGTTTGTTGAGGTAATCGTAGGCGGCGATGCTCACAAGGGATACGCAGACGGCGATGCCGATGGTGAGCCAAAGCGGCGTGCCGCGGTTGTTTTCGTTCACGGGGGTGCCTGGTAGCGCCCCTGTCGCAGGCGAACAGGGGCGGTGGGTGGTTTACAGGATTTCTGTTTTCTCGATGATGATGTCTTCCACCGGCACGTCGCGGTGCATGCCGCTGCGTCCGGTTTTGACCGCCGCGATTTGGTCGATGACGTCCAGCCCGGCAACGACTTTGCCGAAGACGGCGTAGCCCCAGCCGGCGTTGGTTTTGCTGGTGTGGTTGAGGTAGCCGTTATCGACGAGGTTGATGAAAAACTGCGACGAGGCGCTGTGCGGGTCGCTGGTGCGCGCCATCGAGAGGGTGCCGCGCAGGTTTTTCAGGCCGTTGTCGGCTTCGTTTTCTATCGGTTCGCGCGTGTCTTTTTCGACCATGCCCGGCTCCATGCCGCCGCCCTGGATGACGAAGCCGGGGATGACGCGGTGGAAGATGGTGCCGTTGTAGAAGCCGTCTTCCGCGTATTGCTGGAAGTTTTTCGCGGTGATGGGCGCTTTGTCGAAGTCGAGTTCGATGTCGATGACGCCGTGGTTGGTGGTGAAGCGGATCATTTGGTTTTTTCCTCTTTGGGTTCGGGCAGAATTTCTACGGTCTGGATGGTAACGGTTTTTTCCGGCACGTCCGCATAGGGCGGGCGCGCGCCGGTTTTTACTTTGGCGATGGCATCAACGGTGCTCATGCCGCTCACGACTTTGCCGAAAACGGCATAACCGTAGGCATCGGCGCCGCCGGGGTTGAGCGCCTCGTTATCGACGAGGTTGATGAAGAATTGTGAAGTCGCCGAGTGCGGGTTGCTGGTGCGCGCCATGGCGATGCTGCCGCGCAGGTTTTTCAGGCCGTTGTGCGCTTCGTTGGCAATCGGCTCGCGCGTCGGCTTTTCTTTCATGTCGGCGGTGTGGCCGCCGCCCTGGATCATGAAGCCGGGGATGACGCGGTGGAAGATGGTGTCGTTATAGAAGCCGTCTTCGGCGTAGCGGCGGAAGTTGGCGACCGTCGCCGGGGCGCGGTCTTCGTCCAGCTCGACGGTGATGTCGCCCATCGAGGTGTGGATGATGGCAGTCGGCGTCGCCAGCGCGCTGCCGCCGAGCAAGGCGAGGGTGAAAAGCAGGTTTTTCATGGCATTTCAGGGTTGGCTAAGGGGCGGCTATACTAGCAAAATTTCCCCGGAGAGATTCATGAACACCTTGCAGCTCTACAACAGCCTGACCCGGCAAAAAGAGACCTTTACCCCGCGCGAACCCGGCAAAATCGGCATGTACGTCTGCGGCATGACCGTCTATGACTACTGCCACATCGGCCACGCCCGCGTCATGGTCGTCTTCGACACCATCGCCCGCCACCTGCGCGCGCTCGGCTACGACCTCAAATACGTACGCAACATCACCGACATCGACGACAAAATCATCGCCCGTGCCCATGAAAATGGCGAGCCGATTGACGCCCTCACCGCGCGCTTCATTGACGCCATGCACGAAGACGAAGCGGCGCTCGGCTGCCAGCGTCCGGATATCGAGCCGCGCGCCACCGCTGCCGTTTCCGGCATGATTGAACTCGTGCAAACCCTCATCGCCAAAGGCCACGCCTATGCCGCGGATAACGGCGACGTTTACTACGCCGTGCGCAGCTTCCCCGATTACGGCAAACTCGCCAACCGCAGCCTGGACGACCTGCGCGCCGGCGAGCGCATCGCGGTGAATGAAGCCAAAAAAGACCCGCTCGACTTCGTCCTGTGGAAAGCGGCAAAACCCGGTGAGCCGGCGTGGGACAGCCCCTGGGGCAAAGGCCGCCCCGGCTGGCACATCGAATGCTCGGTGATGGGCGCGGAGACCCTCGGCGAACACTTCGACATCCACGGCGGCGGCATGGACCTCAAATTTCCGCACCACGAATGCGAAATCGCACAAAGCGAAGGCGCCTGCGGCCATCAGCACGTCAACTACTGGCTGCACAACGGCTTCGTGCAGATTGACAACGAAAAAATGAGCAAATCGCTCGGCAACTTCTTCACCGTGCGCGACGTCCTGAAAAAATACGACGGCGAAACCCTGCGCACCTTCATCCTCAGCAGCCACTACCGCGGCCCGCTCAACTACAGCGACGCCGCCCTCGATGACGCGAAAAAAGCGCTGACCCGCCTCTACAGCGCACTCGACAAAGCACCAACCGACGGCGCGCTGGACGCCACCGCCGTCGCCGCCTTTAACGAGGCGATGAACGACGACTTCAACACGCCGAAAGCCTTTGCCGTCCTCTTTGACCTCGCGCGGCGCCTCAATAGCGGCGAAAGCGCGCTGGCGCCGACGCTAAAAACCCTCGGCGGCCGCCTCGGCCTCTTACAACAAGACCCCGCCGCCTACCTCAAAGGACAAAACAGCGGCACACTCACCGAAGCCGACATCCTCACCCGTATCCACGCGCGCGCGGAAGCGAAAGCGGCGAAAGACTACGCCCGCGCCGACGCCATCCGCGCCGAACTTGCCGCGCAGGGCATCATCATCAAGGACACCGCGGGCGGAGTGGAATGGCGGTATGAATAAACAGGGGGCGATATACATACACTACGAGCGCTCAGGTGTATGTAAACGCGCCAGCGCGCCACACTCCTGACAAGAACTGACACAGCCACGCGCTATCATGGCGTTCCCTTAAACAATAGCGATACACGCGAAGTTCTGTACAAGGCGCGCCGCCGAAGACAGTACGCCTTTGTACGGCGAGGCGGCGCAACACCGTACAGAGCTTTGCGTGGATTGCCATAAAACGGAGAACCCCATGCAAAAACTGACCCTCTACACCAACCCGCATTCCCGCGGCACAAACGTCCGCTGGATGCTGGAAGAATGCGGCGCGGACTACGACACCGTCGGCGTCCCCTTCGGCGCGGAAATGAAAGCGCCCGCCTACCGCGCCATCAACCCGATGGGCAAAGTCCCGGCACTCACCCACGGCGACACCGTCCTCACCGAAACCGTTGCCATCCTCACCTGGCTTGCCGAACGCTACCCGGAAAAAGCGCTGATCCCGGCCGCAGGCAGCGACGCGCGCGGCGAATACTACCGCTGGCTCTGCTTCGCCCTGCACCTCGAATACGCCGCCATCGACCGCATGCGCGCCATCGAAAACAGCGAAGAAGTGCGCACCGCCATCGGCTATGGCGACTTCGACACCGCCTTCGCCACGCTGAAAGCCCGCTTGCAAGACCGCGCCCATATCGTCGGTGACCACTTCACCGCACTCGACCTCTACTACAGCGGCCTGCTTCAATGGTTCATCCAGCGCGCACAAGTGTTGCCTGCCGAGCGCGTCTATCTCGACTACATGAACCGCCACCTCGCCCGCCCCGCACACCAACGCGCCATCGCGCTGGACGAGGCGCTGCTGGCGGAGATGGGGTGAGCGCAACCAGCGTCCCTGACGAATATGAACCATAGGGTGCGCCTTGGCGCACCAATACCGAAAGCAGTCTGGTAGGGGCGGTTCGCGAAGAAAACGCAAGCCCGAAGAACAACGAAACGGCTCCCTCCCCCTGTGGGGGAGGGCCGGGGTGGGGTTCGGTGGCATACCTCGTCGTGGCACTGTCACGGGAAAAACATTTTTTCCAGATTTTGCATCCGCCATAAAAACGGTGCGCCAAGGCGCACCCTATGACCCGCGATATACATAAAATTCCCGATGTCTGCGAAGGAAACGCAAGTTTCGCAGGTTGGGTTAG
>CAURAS010000026.1:0-10845 GCA_963522865.1 uncultured Cardiobacterium sp. | reverse complement strand
GCAGGTTGAGGCTGAATTGTTTGACGAAGGCCTTGGTCGCGCCGTAGATGTTGCCACCCGCATATTGGTAGCTGCCCGCGGTGGAGCCGAGGTTAATGATGTGGCCGCGGTTGCGCGCCACCATGCCTTTGAGCACGGCGTAAGTAACGGTAACAAGGCCTTCGACGTTGGTCGCGATCATTTGTTTCCAGTCGGCGAGGTCGCAGTCGGGGAAGGGGGCGGCACCGAGTGCCAGTCCGGCGTTATTCACCAGCAGGTCAATGGCTTGCCATTCGGGCGGGAGGCTGGCGAGGGCGGCAAGGGTCGCCGCTTCGTCGCGGATGTCAAAGGCGAGCGGCAGGCAGGCGTCACCGAGTTCGGCGTGCAGCGCTTGCAGGCGTTCGGCGCGGCGGCCGGTGGCGATAACTTTATGGCCGCGGGCGATGAGCAGGCGGGTGATGGCGGTGCCGAATCCGGCGGTCGCGCCGGTAACGAGGGCGATCATGGTTGCTCCTGTTGTTGGGGGGAGAGGTTTTACATACAGCCGAGCGCTCGATGTGTATGTAAATGGATGGTAGCTGCTTCGCGTTGCGTTTGGCTTGCTGCCTTCACCGGCCCTTTCTCTCACTACGCGAGAAAATGTTTGTCGCGCACTGTGCGAGCTGCTCTAGTCTCACGGGAAGGGTGCTATTCAGCGATTTACATACAACTGAGCACTCAATGTGTATGTAAATGGGCTAGGCGTTGGGGAGGGCTATGGCGTTATTTATCCGCGTAGGGGTTGGCTTTGTCGCGGTAGCTAATGCGTACCGGCGTGCCGTGCAACTTGAAGTGTTCGCGGAAGAATTTGCTGAGGTAGGTGGTGTAGCTCGTCGGCACGTTCGTCGTGCGCGTGCCGTGGATGATGATATGCGGCGGGTTGCGGCCACCCTGGTGCGCGTATTGCAGTTTGATGCTGTAGCCCTGCACCAGCGGCGGCTGGTGGCGGCGGTAGGCGGTTTGTAGGGCTTCGGTCAGTTTGTTGGTGGAGAGTTCGGCCATGGCCGCGCGATAGACTTTTTTTACTGCGGGCAGGAGTTGGCGGATGTTGCTGCCGTGCAGCGCCGAGATGTAGAAGACTTCGGCGTAATCGACAAAGTGCAGTTTGCGCTCGAATTGGCTGCGGATGGCCTGGCGCTGTTCGTCGTTGAGGTGGTCCCATTTGTTGATGGCGATGATGAGGGCGCGGCCGCGGCGGGTGATTTCGCCGAGGAGGTGCGCGTCCTGCTCGCTCACGCCTTCGTGCGCGTCCAGCATGAGGATGACGACGTTGGCGCGCTCGATGGCGTCCAGGGTTTTGACGATGGAGAATTTTTCGATTTTGTCGTTCACCCGTGCCTTGCGGCGGATGCCGGCGGTGTCAATCAGGGTGAAGCGGTCGCCTTGTGCGTCTTCGTAGGGGATGGCGATGGCGTCGCGCGTGGTGCCGGCGACGGGGCTTGCCACCAGGCGTTCTTCGCCGATGAGGCGGTTGAGCAGGGTGGATTTGCCCGCGTTGGGACGGCCGATGACGGCCAGCGCGATGCCTTCTTCTTGGTTTTCTGCCTCGTCTGCTTCGCCGAACAGTGCGGCGTCAGGGGTTTCCAGCAGGCGGGCGACGATGCGCTGCGTCAGTTGTTGCAGGCCACGGCGGTGTTCGGCGGCGATGGCGAGGGTGTCCGGGATGCCCAGCGCGTAGAAGTCGGCGAGGATGAGGTCAGGGTCGGCGAAGTCGGTTTTGTTCACCGCGAGGATGACCGGCTTCTGGCTGCGGCGCAGTTCGCTGGCGATGGCTTCATCAACGGCGGTCAGACCGTCGCGGCCATCGACGACGAAGACGACGGCGTCCGCCTCGGCAACCGCGGCGCGCGCCTGTTTATCGACGCGGCGGTCGATTTGGTCTTCTTCTTCGCGCAGGAGGCCGCCGGTATCGACGATGCGGCAGGGCATGCCGGCGAGGGTGGCGTCGCCGTAGTTGCGGTCGCGGGTAAGGCCGGGGGTGTCGGAGACGAGCGAGTCGCGGCTGCGGGTGAGGGCGTTGTAGAGGGTGGATTTGCCGACGTTCGGGCGGCCAACGAGGGCGACCAGCGGCTTGCGGCGGACGGGGATTTCGGTTTCGGGGGTCATGGGGTTTCGGGTTGGTGTTGGCTGGTTTACATACACTTGAGCGCTCAAGGTGTATGTAAATGGCGGCGACTATTGGATCTATTGGGTTACTTCCCCGCCGACAGGCTTTGCGCCTTTTCAATCAGCGCAATCAATCCGGCGCGTTCACCGTGGGGGTCTTCGCCTTTGGCGGATTGGGCGAGGCGGAGGATGCCCGCCCAGTCAAGCGCGCCGTTTTGTTCGCTGTCTTTCAGCGCTTGCGCGTAACTGGCGGCGGCAATGGCAAGGCGGGTGGAGGCATCGGCATCTTCAAGCGGGATGCTGCTTGCCATAACGGGCTGTTCCAGCGGTTGCCGCTCGCCGTCATCGGCGTCTTTGTAACGCAGGTTGAGCCAACCATATTCGTTTGCCTTGTCGCCGGCAAGTGGCTGCTGATAGCGGCTTGCAACGCCCCAATAAGGTTTTTCCTGCGGGGTGATGGCATAGAGGGCGGTAACGCTCCCGCCCGCACCGATGTCGCCTGCGTTTTCATCGTCGTTGTCGTAATAGTCTTCATGAAGCAGGCGGTTTTCGTAGCCAACAAGGCGGTATTCTTTGACGGTTTCCGGGTTAAATTCCACGCGGATTTTTACGTCGCGCGCGATGGTGGTGAGCGTCGGGGTAAGTTGGCGCACCAGCACTTTTTTTGCTTCGGCCTCGCTGTCAATGTAGTGATAGCTGCCGTTATCTGCCTTGTCTGCCAGCGTCTCCAGCAAGGCATCGTTGTAATTGCCCGTGCCGAAGCCGAGAATGGTGAGCCCGATGTGGTTGCCACGCTGGTCGCCGATATACCAGCGCAATTCCAAATTGCTGATGCCGCGGTTAAAGTCGCCATCGGAGGCAAGCAGGATGCGGTTAATGCCGTCCTCTTGGTAGTGTTCCCTGACAGCCTGGTAGGCCAGGTGCAGCGCGTCCGCCCCCGCGGCCATGCCATGCGGTCGCAGCGGCTTGAGGGCGGCGACGATTTTTTCTTTCTGGTCGCCAAATGTGGGCGGCAGCAATTCGCGCACGTCATCGGAGAAGGCGATGAGGGTGATGCGGTCGTCGGCGCGCAAGGCTTCGGCGAAATGGCAGACGGTTTTTTTCACCAGCGGCAGTTTGTCCGGAGCGTCCATCGTGGCGGAGGTGTCAATAAGGAAGACCAGGTTGGCGGGCGGGCGTTTTTCCGGGGCGAGGTCTGCCGCCCGGATGGCGATACGCAAGAGTTTGTCGTGTCTTTTCCACGGTGAATCCACTATTTGCGTGTATATGGCGAAGGGTTTGCCGTCCTGCGGTGGCGGATAGTCATAGTTGAAATAGTTGAGGATTTCTTCGGTACGCACTGCGTCCGCTGGCGGCAGACGGCCTTCGCGTGCAATCATGCGACGGACGTTGCTGTAACTGCCGCTATCAACGTCAATGCTGAAGGTGGAAACGGGCACATCGCTCACGCGCTGTACCGGGTTAGGCTCGTAATGCGCGTAATTTTCGGTTTTTTGCGGGGCGCTCTCTCCCGTTTTGACGACGATTCTGGGCATCATCCCGTACACATAGGACATGGAAGGACCGTAACTGCCGTTCGGATTTGATACGTCCGGAGAAAATGGATTGGGCGGATAGCGTCCGGCGACTGGACCACCATCCTGCGATACCAGCACCACTGGCGTATTGCCGGTGTGTTGGTCTGATGGCGCGGCATCAAGGTCGTCGCAGAGGCTGGCCGCGCGGGTGGTGCTGATGATAAGTAGGATGAGGGGGAGACAGCGGATTTTCATGAGATTTGGGGATTAGCATGGCGAGTGAGGTTTGACCCGCCATCGGAGTATTTGGTTTTAACGGTGGGGCAAGCCCCACCCTACGGTTGTTTGGCAATTTACATACACCTGGGCGCTCAAGGTGTATGTAAATGAGATGTCCTGCTGCCCTGCCCCACCGCTTTATTGCGGGCGGAATTTGATCAGAGTGCCATCGCTCAGTTGCCAGAGGATGCTGTCGCGCAGGACGACGGCCGGGGTGTCGGCGCTGCCCGCAGCGATTTTTTGTTGGCCGATGAGTTCGCCACTCGTGCCATCTATCCAGTGCAGCCAGCCTTCGTAGTCCAGTACGCCAACGCGGCCATCGGAGAGGGCGAATGGCGGCGAGAGGCGGCGGCCTTCGAGACGGTCGTTTTGCCAGCGCACGCGGCCATCCTGCGGGTTGAGCGCGATGAGGTGGTCGGTGTCGCTGACGAGGTAGATGCCGTCACGGTTGAGCGCGATGTCTTTTTGCGTGGAGGCTTGTTCTTGTTGCCACAGCGGCTGGCCTTTTTGCAGGTCCACCGCAAAGAGCATGGATTGGTAGGCAGCGCCGTAGAGGACGCCGTTGGCGACGAGCGGGGTGCTGTCCATATCGACCAGGCGGGCGACGGGGTTGCTGCCGCTGCTGCTGGCAACGCGCTGTTCGATGACCGGCAGGCCGTTTTTTTGGTCGAGGACGACGAAGTAGCCGTTGTCGGTGGTGATGATTACGACGCCGCCGCCCACCACGGGTTCGGCGTTGCCGCGCACGCTCAGCACGGGTTCGTTGATGTGGTAGCGCCACAGTTCGCTGCCGTTGTCGGCATCGAAGGCGGTGAGGGTGCCGTCAATGCTGCGCGCATAGACCATGCCGTCGGCGGCAACCGGCGCGGCGAGCATCAGTCCGGAGAGGGGTGCGCGCCAGCGGGTTTCGCCGTCTTCGGTGGAGAGGGCGAGCAGGTCGCCGCTGTCGGTGCCGACGAAGACGCTGTTGTGGTTGACGGCAACTCCGGCGCTGATGTTGTTGCCGAGTTTTTCCCGCCACAGTTGTGCGCCGCTTTCGGCTTCGAAGGCGTAGAGGCGGCCGTCGGCGGAGACGGCATAGACGCGACCGCCGTCGTAGGCGGGTTTGAGGGCGAGGCCTTTGTCCGCGCCACCGTCGCCGAGGTTGTGTTTCCACAGGATGTTGGTCGCGACTTGGCCGCTGCTGGCAGGCAGCGGTTTGGGCGCGGGGCGGTTGTCTTTGCCGAGGAAGAAGTCGGAGGTGGCGGAGCAGGAGGCAAGCAGGAGCGCGACGGCGCCCAGCTGGATGAGGCGGCGGCGTTGCATGTCAGTTTTCCTTCACCGCAAGGTGCGCTTGCAGGGCGTTGATTTCGGCGGCGGTCGCCGGGCTGGGTGAGAGTTCCTGGCTGCGTTGCCAGGCTTGCAAGGCTTCCGGTAGTTTGTTTTGTTTTTCGAGGATGAGGCCTTGCAGGGCGGCGGCCTGCGGGGCGTAGGCGCTGTTTTTCAGGGCGTCCGCGCTTTGCAGGGCGGCGTCGTAGTCGCCGTTTTCTACTTGGAACAGCGCCTGTTGCCAGCGTGCGCTTTGGGCGACGAGTGGGTCGGGGCTGGCGGCGGCGAGTTTGAGTGCGGTCTGCGCGTCTTCTTTTTTGTCCGCTTTTTGGTAGGCACTCGCCATGTTGAGCGCGGCCAGCGCGGTGATGTCGCTGCTTTCTTTCAGCAGGGCGTCATAGGGGGCGGCGGCGGCTTGCAGGTCGTTTTTTTCCAGCGCTTGCAGCAGGGTGTCGAGTTGTGCCGATTCGTTCAGCCGCTGGGTTTCTTGCTGGTTTTGCCAGTAGCGGTAGCCGCCGATGGCTCCCAGGCCAAGTACCAGTCCGGCGATGATGGTCAGGCCGTATTGTTGCAGCCATTCGCGGATGAGTTCTACGGTTTCTTCGTCGGTTCTGTCGGTTGTGGGGATCATGCGGTTTCCTTGAGGCGTTCTTGGAGGTAGGCGGGTATTTCGGCCAGCGGCAGGCGCTCCTGGTTGCCGTCGCGCAGGTTTTTCAAGCTGGCGCTTTGGTTCGCCGCTTCGTCATCGCCGATGATGAGGGCGTAGTGCGCGCCTTCTTGGTCGGCTTTGCGCAGCTGGTTTTTCAGCGCCTGGACCTGGGTTTGTACGAGGACGGCGATGTCGGCGTCGCGCAGGCGTTGTACCAGCGGCAGCAGGCTCGCAAAGTGGGCGTCATCGGTGGCGATGGCATAGACGGCGGGCGGGGTGTCGCGGAAGGTGTCGCGCGTTTGCGCCAGTAGCAGGATGCGCTCGATGCCGAAGGCAAATCCGGCGGCAGGGGTCGGTTTGCCACCCAGTTGTTCGACCAAGCCGTCGTAGCGGCCGCCGGCGGTGACGGTGCCTTGCGCACCGAGGGCGTCGGTCGTCCATTCGAAGACGGTGTGGCAGTAGTAGTCGAGGCCGCGGACGAGGCGCGGGTTGCGGCGCCAGGCGATACCCTGCGCGTCCAGTAGTGCTGTCAGGCGGGCAAAGTGGGCGCGGCTTGCGGCGCCGAGGTAGTCGTCCAGCGCGGGCGCGCCGTCCAGCACCGCCTGCACGCCAGCGTTTTTGCTGTCGAGGATGCGCAGCGGGTTGGTGCCCAAGCGGCGGCGGCTGTCGTCATCCAGCGCGTCCAGGTGGTTTTGCAGGTAGGCAACCAGCGCTTGTTGGAAGGCGTGGCGTTCTTCGGCAAGGCCGATGGTATTCAGCTCCAGCGTCAGCAGGTCAAGTACGCCGAGGCGACGGAAGAGGTCGGCGCAGATGGCGATGAGTTCGGCGTCCAGCGCCGCGCCTGCCATGCCGAAGGCTTCGACGCTGACTTGCGAGAATTGGCGGCTGCGTCCTCTTTGCGGGCGTTCGTAGCGGAACATTGGCCCTTCGGCATAGACGCGCTGCGGTTGTTGCAGTTTGCCGTGCTGGATCATCGCCCGCACGACGCCGGCGGTGGCTTCCGGGCGCAGGGTGATGCTTTCGTCGTTGCGGTCGTGGAAGGTGTACATTTCTTTGCTGACGACGTCGGTTTCTTCGCCGACGGCGCGCTTGAACAGGCCGGTTTGTTCGAGGAGCGGCAGTTGCAGCGGGCGGTAGCCGTAGCGGGCAAGGACGGCGTGGATGAGGTCGTGCAGTTGTTGCAGGTGGCTGGCTTCGGGCGGGAAAACGTCGTTCATCCCGCGTAGCGACTGGATTTGTGCTTTAGCCATTGGGGACATCTACGTTGAAGCGACGGCCGGAGTTTTTCTGGCGGTAGTTTTCCAGCGGCTGTTCCTGGCCGTTAATCAGCATGACGACGCCATCGGGGCGGCCGAGGTTGAGGTTGTACGGTGCACCGTCGGCGGGCAGCTCGATTTTTTCGCCTGCTTTGACGAGTTTCGACAATACTTTTTTGTTGCCGCTGTCTTTGATTTCTATCCAGCTTTCGACGGAAAAGGAGAGCTGGATGCCACGGTTCGCCGCGGTTGCGGGCGGGGTGTCAGCGGCGGGTGGTTCGGCCGGTTTGTCGCTCGTAGCAGCGCTGTTGTCGTCGGCGGGCGGCGGGGTCAGGCCGGGGATGTTTTGTGCGCTTTCTGGGGAGAGCGGCGTGCCTTCCGGCGAAAGCGGGGTGCCGCCCACTTCCAGCACGATTTCGTTGTTGCTGTTGGCGCTGCCGCCTTCGGCCGGGGTGGTTTCGCCGCTCGCCTGCGGGGTGTTGAAGGCGCCGTTGATTTGTGTCATCAGCCAGGAGTTGTTGTCAAAGAGCTGATAGAGGAGGACGCCACCGATGGCGACGACGGGTATCAAAAGCAGCCAGGAGCCGAGGTAGCTGCGGCGGCGGTAGGGACGCGCCTGGCTTTCGATGTTGGCAGCGGTGAGGCGCAGTTCCGGCGCGGGTTCGCTTTTGATTTTGTTGAATGCCTGGCTGACGGCGGCTTCGTTCAGGCCGAGGAAGCGGGCGTAGAGGCCAAGGTAGCCGCGGGTGAAGACGGGCGCGCCGATTTCGGCAAAGCGGTTTTGTTCGAGTCTTTCGATGATGTCCTGGCTGAGGTTGGACTGCATCGCCGCGGTGGCGATGGAGAGGTCCCGCTTCATGCGCGCGGCCGAGAGAACGGCGCCGATGTCCAGCGCGCCGGTGGTGTTGGTCTTTTCGCTCATGGTCAGATTCCTAGCGCTTTCGCCTCAGGGGTACTCTTGTAGTTGCCGCGCATGACGCGCACCAGTTCTTCTTCCATGCGGGTGTCGCCGCTCTTGCGCGCCGCTTCGATGCCAAGCTGGACGCTTTCCGGGCTATAGCCGACGTAGGTGTGGACGACACGCAGGTAGCGCAACGCACCGGCGTAGTCGCCTTTTTGCAGGGAGATTTGCGCGAGCGGCAGAAGGGCGCCTTCGGCTTGCGGGTTGGCGGCAAGCGCCTGTTTGTAGGCGTTTTCCGCGGTGCCACTCTGGCCACGGCGCTGCATGCAGTTGCCCTCGGCGATGCCGGCGGCGGCTTTGAATTCGGCATTGCGGCCGCGCATTTGTCCGAGCAGAGCCTGCATTTCGCTGTCGCGGTCGAATTTGCAGAGGAAAGTGGCGTAGTTGGTGTAGCCGAGCAGGTATTCGGGGTGGCTGTGAATCAGTTTTTGGTAAACCTGGTTGCCAGAGGCGATGTCGCGTTTTTCTTCGTAGAGGACGGCGAGGATGTTCCAGGCTTCCGGCGGGTGCGAGTCAATTTCTATCGCGCGTTGCAGTTTGGGTTCGGCCAAGTCGTAGCGCCCCATTTGCAGGTATTGCGCGCCCAGTTCGACGTAGTCTTTGTAAGCCTGTCCATAGTCGGCTTTTTTCTTGACGACGGTGGGGATGTTGTCATCATCGTTGTTGTTGCCGCCAAAGCCGAATGTGCTACAGCCGCCCAAGAGCACCGTCGCAGCGGCGCAGAGCAGGGGAAATTTTTTCATTTTCATACGGTTTCCACCTCTTTTCTGGTTTGTTTGCGTTCACGGATGAGGCGGTCCTTGAACTGCCCCACCAGCTGCCCGCAGGCAGCGTCAATGTCTTCTCCGCGGGTTTTGCGGATGGTGGCTACGTAACCGTTTTCGGTCAGGTAGCGCTGGAAAGCGAGGATGTCGCTGCGGCGTGAGCATTGGTAGCGACTGCCGGGAAAGGCGTTGAACGGGATCAGGTTGATTTTGCCGGGGATGCCGCGCAGCAGTTCGGCCAGTTGGCGCGCGTGCTCCAGGCTGTCATTGACGTCGCGCAGCATGACGTATTCCCAGGTGACGCCGCCGTGCTGGCCGTTGTGGCGCACGTATTGGTGGCAGGCGTCAAGCAACGCGGCAAGGCCGTAGCGGGCATTGACCGGGACGATTTGGTTGCGCAGTTCGTCGTTCGGCGCATGCAGCGAGACGGCGAGGCTCAGGTCGGTCACTTCGCGCAGGGCGTGGATGGCGGGGACGATGCCGGAGGTGCTCAGGGTCACGCGGCGCTTGGAGAGGCCGAAGGCGTGGTCGTCCATCATCAGCCGGGTGGCGGGCAGGACGTTGTTAAAGTTCACCAGCGGCTCGCCCATGCCCATGAGGACGACGTTGGTCACGACGCGGTTGTTGCCGTGGCGGTCGCAGTTGAGGATGTCTTTGGCAAGCCATACCTGGACGATGATTTCGCCGGTGGTGAGGTTGCGGTTAAAGCCCGCGTGGCCGGTAGAGCAGAAGGGGCAGGCCAGGGCGCAGCCTGCCTGCGAGGAGATGCAGAGGGTGCCGCGGTCGTCTTCCGGGATGAAGACGGCTTCGATGCTGTTGCCGCAGTCGTAGCGGAAAATCCATTTGCGTGTGCCGTCGCTGGCGGTTTTGTCGGCGATGATGGTCGGGAAGCGCAGTTCGGCGATGTTTTTCAGTTTTTCACGCAGCGGTTTGCTGAGGTCGGTCATCGCGTCAAAGTCGGTGACGCGCTCGTGGTAAATCCATTTCAGCAGTTGTTTGGCGCGGAAGGGTTTTTCGCCGTTGTCGATGAACCACGCGGTCATTGCCTCGCGGTCCAGATCGAACAGGTTGATTTTGTCTGCCATCAGCGGCACAGCTCGCGTTCGGCGAAGAAGAAGGCGATTTCGCGCGCGGCGTTTTCAAGGCTGTCCGAGCCGTGCACGGCGTTGCGTCCCTTGTCTTCGGCAAAGTCGGCACGCAGCGTGCCGGGGGCGGCTTCTTTCGGGTCGGTCGCGCCCATGAGTGTGCGGTAACGGGCGACGGCATCCTCGCCGCGCAGCACTTGCACCATCACCGCGCCGGAGGTCATGAATTCGACCAGTTCGGCAAAAAAAGGACGTTCGCGGTGAACGTCGTAGAAACGGGCGGCATCGTCGCGGGAAAGGCGCAACATTTTCGCGGCGACGATTTCCAGGCCGTTGGCTTCCAGGCGGGCGAGAATCGCGCCGGTATGATGATTTTGCACGGCATCGGGTTTGATGATGGAGAGCGTCAATTGCGCGGGCATGGGGACTCCGTGAAGATGGTGTGAGGTTAAAAACGGGCGGTATGGTAGCACATCGGGCGACGTTTGAAATTAGTCATATTGTGCTTGCAGGGCAGCGAGACGCTCCGGTGTGCCGATGTCCTGCCAGATGCCGCCGTGTTCTTCGCCGCTCAATTCGCCGCGCGGCAGATGCTCGCGCAGAATGGGGGCGAGCGGGCGGAAACCGGGGGCAACGCCGGCGAACAGGCGCGGATGCAGCACGGAAATGCCGGTAAAAGTCAGCGTTTCTCCCGCAATAAGCATTTGTCCGGCAAGGGAAAAATCGCCGCGCGCTTTCCACGCGGGCGTCGGCGCGAGCAAGAGATGGGCAAGGCTGTCCGCCGGGCGGTTTTCGCGGAAGCGGCGCAGGTCGGCGTCGCACCAGATGTCGGCATTGACGACGAGAAACGGCGCTTCACCCAACAGCGGCAAGGCCTGGATGATGCCGCCGGCGGTTTCCAG
>CAURAS010000025.1:0-10949 GCA_963522865.1 uncultured Cardiobacterium sp. | reverse complement strand
GGGCGTCTTTTTTTGTTGCTGTTGCACTTGGATTGTAAATTCGCCACATACACCTCGAGCGCTCAGGTGTATGTAAATGGATCTGTAGGGGCGGTTAGCGCAGCGTAACCGCCCACTTGGGTTTTCACGGGCGGTTGCTCGTTCCTCGCCAACCGCCCCAATGCGCTGCCCCCTCAGCGTGTCCTTTGGAGAAGGGCGCAGGTTATTTACAACCCCAACGCCTGCTTCTGCACCTGCATGATTTCGCGAATGCCTTTGTCGGCGAGCGCGAGCATCGCCTGCATTTCCTCGTGGCGGAAGGCGTGGCCTTCGGCGGTGCCCTGGATTTCAATGAACGCGCCGCCATCGTTCATGACGATGTTCATGTCGGTCTCGGCTTCGCTGTCTTCGGCGTATTCCAAATCGAGCAGCGGCGTGCCGCGGTACACGCCGACGGAGACGGCGGCGAGCTGGCCGTGCAGCGGGTTTTGTTTGAGGCGTCCCTGCTGGATGAGGGTGCGGATGGCGTCGGCAAGGGCAACGAATCCCCCGCTAATTGCTGCGGTGCGCGTGCCGCCGTCTGCCTGGAGAACGTCGCAGTCAATCGTGATGGCGCGTTCGCCGAGCGCGGTCAAATCGACCACCGCACGCAGCGAGCGGCCGATGAGGCGCTGGATTTCCACGGTGCGCCCCTGCTGTTTGCCACGCGCGGATTCGCGCACGGTGCGCTCATGGGTAGCGCGCGGCAACATGCCGTATTCGGCCGTCACCCAACCCTGGTTTTTGCCGCGCAGAAAGGGCGGTACTTTTTCTTCAACGCTGGCGGTGCAGAGTACGTGGGTGTCGCCGCAGCGGATAAGCGCCGAGCCTTCGGCGTATTTATTGACACCGCGTTCGATGCTGACGGGGCGAAGCTGGTCGGGGCGGCGGTTACTGGCGCGCATGATGATTCCTTTAGTAATGTAGCGAGGGCGCGCATTATAGCGGCTGCGCGCTGTGTTTTCCGGCAAAAGGGCGTATCATGCCCGCGTCTTTTCTTACTGTGATATTGCCCATGCGACAGAGTATGACCGCCTTTGCCCGCGCCACCGAAGAAACCGCCCGGTGGCGCATCAGTGTCGAAATGAAATCGGTGAACCACCGCTTCCTCGAAATACAGGTCAAAATGGGCGACACCCTGCGCCATCTCGAAGGCACGATCCGCGAACGCCTGCAAGCGGCGGTCGCGCGCGGCAAAGTGGAAATCTGGCTGTTCGTCGAAACCCTCGGCGATAACAACGCGCAACGTCTGGACGCCGCCGCCCTCGCCTCCTGGTGCGACAAACTCGCCGCCGCCGACCCGCAAGGCGCGCTCGGTCAGCCCACCTGGCGCGATGTTCTCGCCCTGCCCGGCGTTCTCGTCAAGGAATACAACAGCGAAGACGCGCTCGATGCCGCCGTACTCCGCCTCTTTGACACGGCGCTCGCCGACTTCCTCGCCATGCGCGAACGCGAAGGCGCGGCCATTACCGCCGTTTTACGCGAACGTCTGGCGCAAATGAGCGCGGTGCTTGACCGCGTCGTCGCCCAACTGCCGCCGTTACAGGCGAAAACCGCCGCCCTCCTGCAAGAGCGTCTGCGCGCCCTGCAATATGAGGCCGACCCCGCTGTCGCCGGGCAGGCACTGTCGCAAATCCTCTCCAAAATGGACGTGCAGGAAGAGCTTGACCGCCTGCGCTTCCACATTAGTGAGGCGCAGCAAACCCTGCAACAGGACGGCGCCATCGGCCGCCGCCTCGATTTCCTCATGCAGGAATTCAACCGCGAAGCCAACACCCTCGGCTCCAAGGCAGGCGACAACGCGCAAAGCCAGGCATCGGTCGAACTCAAAGTCCTCATCGAACAAATGCGGGAACAAGTGCAGAACCTCGTTTAATAAAGTCCCTCTCCCTTGGGGAGAGGGGTTGGGGTGACCGCAAAAAATCAACTACCCTCTTTCAACCCAAAAAACAGGAGAAAACACCATGGCAAAAGTAGGAGTTATCGGAGCGGGATTCGTCGGCGCCACCGCCGCCTACGCAATGATGCTAAACGGCACCTGCAGCGAAATCGTGCTGATTGACCGCGACGAACCGCGCGCCAAGGCCGAAGCTGCAGACATCGCGCACGGCGCCCCGCTCGCCAAAGGCGTGCGCGCCTACGCGGGCGACTACCCCGACCTCAAAGGCGCGGCGCTGGTCGTCATCGCCGCCGGCTCGAACCAAAAACCCGGCGAATCGCGCCTGAACCTGCTCGCGCGCAACGCCGCCATTCTCGCCAGCATCGTGCCGGAAATTGTCAAAGTCGCACCGGAAGCGGTCGTCCTGCTCGTCTCCAACCCGGTGGACATCATGACCAGCATCGCGCGCGCCCTGCACCCGACGCCGTCACTGGTCATGGGCTCCGGCACCATCCTCGACAGCGCCCGCTTCCGCCAGCTCATCGGCGAACGCGCCGGCGTGAACGCGCGCTACGTCCACTCCTACGTCATGGGCGAACACGGCGACTCCTCCGTCATGTGCTGGAGCAGCGCGCTAATTGCCGGCATGCCGGTCGCTACCTTCATGCGCGAACGCAAAATCCCCTGGGACGACAAAATCATGGACGACATCGCCCACGACGTGCGTAACGCCGCGCTCGCCATCATCGCCGGCAAACACGCCACCTACTACGGCATCGGCATCGCGGTGAACAGCCTGGCAGACGCCATCATCAACGACCGCCACGCCGTCTATACCGCCTCCGGCGGCTGCGCCTTTGACGACGTCTGCCTGTCGCTGCCACGCCTCATCGGCCGCAAGGGCATCCTGGAAACCCTGATGCCGCCGCTTAACAAAGACGAAAGCGTCGCCCTCTCGCACAGCGCGCAAGTGCTTTACGACGCGCAAGAAGGCGTGCTGAAAGACGGCAAACTGATTTGCCTCTGATTGCAGCCAGCAATAAAAAACGGGCATCCACGATGCCCGTTTTTTATTGCTTATTTCAAACCGCTTCTATTGCCGGTGGTTTTGGCGGCATTTTCAGCGCCAGCCATTTCATATAGCCGCGCTCATCCAATTCCTTAATCGTAATCTCATAGCCGTCCAAATCCAGACGGTCGCCCGCAACCGGCACATCGCCGAAACGCTCGCGGAATAATTCCCCCAAAGTACGATCGGCATCTTCCTCGCGCAGATTTAATTGATGCGCCTTGGCCAATTCGCCAATGCGCACATAAGGCTTGACTTCAATCTCACCATAAAATTCCTGTTCGCTCTCGCTTTGCTTGCTGCTGGCAAATTGTTCGGCAAATTCATTGCCGCGGTCTTCCGGAAAAACATACCAGGCGACATCGCCTTTTTTCATCTGCGTATTCATGCCCACTTTCATGATTGCGCCATCACGAATCAGGGCAAAAAGACGGGCATTGGCAAATTGCTTGAGGCGGGTTAGCGCATAAGGGTGGCTGCGCTCCGCTTTGGAATGCTCGGCAACGCGGAAAGATTGCAATTGCAGCGTCAGTTTCTCGGTCAGCCAGATTTCATCGCTGGAAAGCGGTTCCGGTTGTGGCGGCAAGACGACTTTTAATTTGCGCGCCATAAAACCAATCGTCGTTCCCTGAATCAAAAGCGAGACGATGACGACCGAAAAAATCACATCAAAAATCAGGCGGGAATTGGGAATACCCTCCATCAGCGGCATCATTGCCAAGGTAATCGGCACGGCACCGCGCAAACCGACCCAACTGATATAGGCCATTTCCCGTTTGCTATACGGAAACCAAATGAGCGAACTGAATACGGCAATGGGGCGGGCAACCAAAATCAAGCAACCGGCAATCACGATTGCATCAAAGCCCTGCTCGAATAAACGGCTGGGCGTCACCAATAATCCCAAGACGAGGAACATGGAAGCCTGCGCCAACCAGGCAAGGCCATCCATGACATTCAGCAAAGGCTCATTGGCACGACTGCGCGAATTGCCAATGAGAATGCCGGCAAGATACACGGCGAGAAAACCACTGCCGCCAAAAAGATTGGTAAAAGCGAATAGCATCAAACCGCCGGAAGCAATGAGCAGCGCATACAACCCTTCTGCCAAAGCAATGCGCCGCAATAACCACGCCAATCCTTTGCCCGCGCCCCAGCCAAATAATAATCCGAGCAGGAGTTGCTGCAACAGCATCGTGATAAAAGAAAATGCACCGGCATTCTCCGGCTGATTCAGCATGGTAATTGTTGCCGTCACCAAAAAAATCGCCATTGGATCGTTCGCGCCGCTTTCCAGTTCCAGTGTGGAAAGAATGCGCGAATTCAGGCGCACACCGCTACTACGCAATAAAGAAAAAACGGCTGCGGCATCGGTCGAGCCGACAATTGCCGCCATTAAAAAACCCAGGCGCCAATTCACATCGAAAAAATAGGTGGCGAACGCGCCCAGAACCAAAACCGTTGCCAAAACCCCCCAACTGGCAAGCACTACCGCAGGTTTGAGGGAAATACGAAAACTGGCGGTGCTGGTGCGCAGACCACCATCGAGCAGGATGATGGCGAGTGCCAACTGCCCGACCATGTTGGCGGCGAGGAAATTGCTGAACTGGATGCCGCCGATGCCTTCTTCGCCTGCCAGCATGCCCACGCCGAGGAAAACGAGCAACAGCGGCATGCCCAGATGCGCCGAGAGTCGCGTGGCTACTATGCTGATAAAAAAGAGAAAGGCAAAAATCAGGAACATCAGGTTCATGCTTTCCATAAGCGGGACTCCTCGGTGATGGGTGAATGGTCGTATCGGCGCGCCATTGTAAGCGAAAAGCCTGTACCCATTTGGCAAAGAAACGGGACGGCAATGATTCGTGGCACTCTGCTTCGGGTCATTGCGTTATACATACACCTCGAGCGCTCAGCTGTATGTAAATAATGCGGAACCGCAAAATGTAGGCGGTTAGAGGCCGTTTACCATTACGGCCACTATGAGCATCGTTCTGCGGGAGAGGATGCGCCAGAAACACCGCGCGTACCGCGAGTACCCCTACCCTACCCTCCCCCACAGCGGGAGGGGCTGTTTGGTGATTTACATACACCTCGAGCGCTCAGTTGTATGTATATTCCCGACGCTCATAGGCCATCATCCAGTCCGGCAAGGATCTCGCGGTAGCCCTGACGCAGGGCGTCGCGCTGCTCTGGGGGAACGTCGTGCGCGGCGAGGCAGCGCTCAAAGACATCCAGTGGGTTCAAATCATCGAGCGTTTCGCTGTCCGTGCTTTGCGCGAGGACGCGCTCGCGGATGTGCGCGTTTTTCAGGCGCAGGATTTCGAGCGCGGTGTCGGCGGTGAGCGCGTGCAGGCGGTCGCGCAGACCGCCTTCCACCGCCTCGCCTTCGTAATGGATTTCCAGCCAGATGGGGTCGCCCGTTGCCGCGAGTTCCGCCAGGCGCGCTTCTATGGCGGGCAGGTCACCACGGATGCGCTCGCGTTTTTGGAAAACCGGCACCGCCAGCGGGCGGACGGCAGCGTTTCTTCCCTGAAATTCGACGAGGCAGACGGTCTTTTGCTGCGCTGCTTCGGCGAAGGTGTGCGGCAGCGGTGAGCCGCTGTAGCGGCGCGTGTCGTTGCCGTCGAGGCGTTGCGCGAGGTGGATGTGGCCGAGGGCGAGGTAGTCAATGGCCGCAGGAAAGGCGCTCGCCGGGACGTGCGCCAGCGTGCCGATTTCGTGGTCGTGCGCCTCGCTGGTTTGCCCGCCCGCGGTGTAGAGGTGGCCGGTGGCGATGAGCGGCAGGTCGGCGCCGTGCGCACTGCGCAGGGTTTCGGCGTAGGCGACGGCGGCGGCATAGTGGGTGCGGATGCCGTCCAGCAGTTTTGCCGCTTTCTCGGCGGGGCTTTCGCCGGCGTCCGCGCTGCGCAGGTCGCGTTCGCGCAGGTAGGGGACAGCGCAGACGATGGCTTCGGGCGCGCCATAGCGGTCGCGCAGTAGCAGCACTTCGTCGGCAGGCTCGCGCGCGGCACCGATGACGTGAACGTTGAGCGCGCGCAGGAGGTCGCGCGGCGCATCGAGAAAGGCGGGCGAGTCGTGGTTGCCGGCGGTGATGATGACGTGGCGGCAGCACCCGACGGCGATGCGGCAGAGGAACTGGTAATACTGCGCCTGGCTGCGCGGCGACGGCGTGGCGGTGTCGAAGACGTCGCCGGCGATGATGAGCGCGTCCACCTGCTCGGCCTCCAGCGTGGCGGCGAACCAGTCGAGGAAGGCGGCAAATTCGTGATGGCGACGGCGACCGTAAAGGTGGCGACCGAGGTGCAGGTCGGCGGTGTGCAGGATTTTCATGGCAGCCACTCCAGCCCAGGCAGCTCCGCCAGCGCCTGCGGGAAGAGGTAATCGCCGGCAAGCAGCGGCAGGTCAATGTGATGCCAGCGGGCGGCGGTGGCGGGACGCAGTGCGATGAGCGCGTCGTAAATGATGGTGGTGCAGTAGCGCGGCGACTGGTCGCGCGCCGTGAGGTGGAACGGCTCGCCGAGGTGGCGGGCGACCGCTGCCGCCAGTTGCGCGCGCTCGCTTTCGTTCAGGAAAACCGGCCGCGCGGCGGCAACTTTTCCGGCAAGCGGCGGCGCAGAAAATTCAGCGAGGCTGCTTTCAATCACCTGATTGGGACGAGCGGGGTCGTCATCAGTAGTGGCGTGGGCAATGCGGATTTCCGGCGCGACGGCGACAACGATGCCGATATGTGAATACTCGCCACCATCAAGATGGCGGATCAGCGCGCTTTCCCGCCCGGTACCCGCACGGAAAATCCAGTCGCCGACGGCAAGGTTTTCCGGGGCAACCGCCGCGCACAATTGCAGCGGCAGGAGGATGAGAAAGAGCAGGAGGCGTTGGGTTTTCATGCGGGAATGGAGATGTAAAGAAAACCGCCGAAGGTTTCGGCTTCGGCGGTTTGATGACGGGTTATGGCAGCACGACTTTCCAGCCGTCTTTGGTTTTGATGAGCGGGATGTCGGCATCCTGCGGTTTGTCGCTGGCTTTGCTTTTCAGCGTGCCTTTGATCGTCGCTTCGGTTTTGTCTTTATTGGTGTAGGTGACTTTGCCGAGGGTTACTGTGGCATCAATGGCTTTCATTTTTGCCTGTTCGGCTTTGATGACTTCAATAAGCGCTTTTTGGGTATCTTCCGCTTTGGTGCCTTGGGTTTTCACTTCTTCCGGCACGTAAACGTATTGGGCGGCTTTGGCGGCATCGCCGTTGATAAATTCGGCAAAGAAGGCCTTGGCAACGGCTTCCGGGCTTTGTTCGGCGCTCCAGGCAAGGCTGCTGATAGCGGCAAGCGTCGTGAGGAGGAGGGTTTTGAGGAGGGTTTTCATGGTTTATTCCCTGGTTTGGTTGATTGAATGCAAACCGCCGGAGGATTTATCTCCGGCGGATTGGTTTTACATTTTGATGCGCCAGCCTTTATCGGTTTTGATGAGAGAAACGGTATTGGTTTCGCTGTGTTCCTTGCCGTTTTTCTTGCCGGTCAGGGTAATTTTGACGGTGGCTTCGGTTTTGTCGGCATTGGTGTAGGTGACTTCGCCGGTGCTGACGTCAATGCTGCCTTCTTTTTTGATTTGTGCCTGCATTTCGCCCGCCATCATGGTGATTTTGCCTTTTGCCATTTCCTCGCCTTTGTCGCCTGCTTCCGGCGGGATGTAGATGAGTTCGACGGCTTTGTTGGCATCACCGCTAAAGAGTTCTTCAAAGAACGTTTTGGCGGTTTTGTCCGGGCTGTCGCCGCCGCAGGCGGCCAGGATTCCGGCAAAGAAGGCAAGGCAGAGGGTTTGCATCAGTTTTTTCATGGGTTCTCCGTTGTGTGTGAAGGGTCGCCGGATGGCGGCGCGCGAAGTGTAGTACGTTGACAGTTTTTTGTCGCGGTTTTTTACACCCACCCCAACCACGGAAAGAGCGCAATCACCGGCGCGACCAGCAAGAGCGAGAAGGCGGTGGTGATGGCGATGATGTTCGCGGCGGCGGTGGCGTTGCCGCCCATCGCTTTGGCCATGATGTAGCTTGCCGCCGCGGCCGGGGTTGCGCCCATGAGGTAGAGTACGCCGAGTGCCGCGCCGTGCAAGCCAAACAGCCATCCCATGCCGACGAACACCAGCGGCGAGATGAGTAATCGTCCGGCGCTCGCCCAGATGGCCATTTGTCCCGCGCCGAAGATGCCGCGCAGGTCGAAGCTGGCGCCGGTGGTGAGCAGCGCCAGCGGCAGGGTGAGGTTTTTTAGATACCCGGCGAAGTTGAGGGCGACTGTCGGCACGGGCAGCGCGAGGGTTTTGACGGCAATGGCGGCGAGCAGCGCAAGCACCAGCGGGTTTTGCAGGACGCGACGGATAAGCGGCCAGAGGGCGCGGTTGTCGTCCTGACTGAGGGCAATGACGGCGAGGATGTTCATCAACAGCGTCAGCGCACCGGTGAAGATGGCGGCAGCGGCGAAGGTGTCGCCATTGCCATACACGCCGGCGATGAAGGCAAGGCCGATGATGCCGAGGTTGCCGCGAAAGACGCCCTGCACGAAGACGCCCCGGTCAGCCGCGGGCATTGGTCGCGCCAGCCAGCTTGCGCCCAAGTACAGCGCCAGCACCGCCAGCCAACCGGCGCCAATCAGCCGCCATTGCGCCAGCGGCGAGACATCGCTCTTGATGACGCTGACAAACAACAGCGTCGGCAGCGCATAGCGATAGACAATATGGCTCATGCCTGCGACCAGCTCGGCATTCATCTCACCGCGCCGCCGCAGCCACCAGCCCATGACGATGAGCATTAGCACCGGCACGATGGTCTCGGCGGAAAACGCCAGCCCCGCCCAAAATTCCGCCATCGGCAATCTCCTGTAAAAAAACGCCATTATAATGCCCGCCCCGCTCACCACCCCCGCACCATCCATGCTTTATGCCCTGCTCGCGCCGCTTGCCGGTGTCTTTTTTACCTTTTGTTTTGCGCCCTGGCCGCTCGGCGCGCTCGCTGTCGTGCCACTCACCGTGCTGTTTGCGCTGTGGCAGTACCCGGCGCGACAGCACCCGCTGCGCGACGCCTGGCTTTTTGCGCTCGCGCATCTCGGCAGCGGCCTTTATTGGGTGTATATCAGCCTTTATCACTTCGGCGGCGCGCCGTTGCCGTTTGCCATCCTCGCCAATGTGTTGCTGGTGCTGTATCTCGCCCTTTATCCGCTGCTTGCCGCCTGGCTGATGCGCCGCCTGAGCGCGCCAGGCAGTTGGCGTCGCACTTTGCTGATTCCGTTCCTCTGGACGGGCGGCGAACTCGTCCGCGCCTATCTTTTTACCGGTTTTCCCTGGCTCGCCGCCGGTTACAGCGCGCTGCACACGCCGCTGGACGGCCTCGCGCCGCTCGGTGGCGTTTTTCTCGTCAGTTTCGTGCTGACGCTTGTCGCCAGTCTGCTTGCGCGCGCTGTCGTGTTGCGCCAGGGCAAACCGCTGGCGTTTGCCGTCGCCCTGTATGGAGTCGCCAGCGCCACCAGCTTGATTACGCACACCACGCCCAGCGGCGCGCCCTTTAGCGTCGCCCTCGTTCAGGGCAACATCGAACAAAGCACCAAGTTCGACCCGGCGCTGATGGAGCGCCACCTGCAAGACTACATCGCCCTCGCCCTCGCGCGCGAGGAAGCGGTGGTCATCCTGCCGGAAACCGCCTTCACCTTCATGGAGGAGCAGATGAAGCGCGATTTGCAACAGCTGGACGGCTATTTCAAGACGCGCGGGCAGACGCTGGTGACGGGCATCCCGGCGGGCGACCTGAAGAAACAGCTGTTTTATAACGCCATCATTACCCTCGGCGACGGCAACGGCCGCTATTACAAACACCACCTGCTGCCTTTCGGCGAATACGTGCCGCTGCGTAGCTGGCTGACGGTTTTCGAGAAATATGTGGAAATCCCTTACAGCAACTTCGAGCGTGGCGACGCCAAACAGCCGCCGCTCATCACCGGCAAACACCGCGCCGGGGCGTCGATTTGCTACGAGGCAGCGTTCGGCCGCGACATGCGCCAGGCGCTGCCGGAGGCGGATTATCTGATTAATATCAGTAACGATGCCTGGTTCAAGGACTCCATCGCCGCCGACCAGCACCTGCAAATGAACCAGATGCGCAGCCGCGAACTGGGGCGGGAAATGGCGCGCGCCACCAACGATGGCATCACCGTACTGCTGGACGCGCACGGCCGCATCAAGGCGCGCATCCCGCGTTTCGTCCGCGAGGTACTGACGGGCGAGATTCAGCCGTATCAGGGCATCACGCCCTACGCGCGCTGGGGTAACGCGCTTGTCTTCGCGCTGCTGGCGCTGTACGCGGCGGGGCTGGTAGTGATGCGGCGGCGGCTCACGTAAAACAGTCGGTTAGGAAGATTTACATACACCTGAGCGCTCGAAGTGTATGTAAATCAGATAACCAGAAACCAACGCCCGCAAAGCACCGATCTGCCCTCTCTCCGTGGGGGTGGGGTTAGCCTGCAAATCTCGCTACTGCATCGACATTTCCGTAGGAGCGGTTAGGGCAAAGCCCGTAACCGCACGCTTAAAACCCGTTTACATACACCTGAGCGCTCGAAGTGTATGTAAATCAGATAACCAGAAACCAACGCCCGCAAAGCACCGATCTGCCCTCTCTCCGTGGGGGTGGGGTTAGCCTGCAAATCTCGCTACTGCATCGACATTTCCGTAGGAGCGGTTAGGGCAAAGCCCGTAACCGCACGCTTAAAACCCGTTTACATACATCTGAGCGCTCGAAGTGTATGTAAATCAGACAACCAGAAATCAACGCCCGCAAAGCACCAATCTGCCCTCTCTCCGTGGGGGTGGGGTTAGCCTGCCAGTCTTGTTACTGCATCAACATTTCCGTAGGAGCAGTTAGGGCAAAGCCCGTAACCGCACGCTTAAAACTCGTTTACGGCGGATTGTCAAACCAAGTGCAACGCCTGTTCAAAATACACTTCATAA
>CAURAS010000024.1:0-11045 GCA_963522865.1 uncultured Cardiobacterium sp. | reverse complement strand
GCGGAATCGCTGGCGACGCTCATCGCCGCGCAATGGGAGGAGCCGCACAGCTTGCAGGATTCTGCCGCGCGCGCTGCAGTCGCGCAGCAAATCAGCGCTGCGCTCGGCGGGAAGGCGGATGTTGCTGCCGTCGAAGATATTTTGCACCGCGCCGCGATGCAGGCCGCCGCGTTGCCGCAGGGCGTGCAGCACGAGGCCTATGGCGAGATGCTGCAAACGTTGCGTGCCGGGCTGGCGCAGAGCGACAGCGCCGTCGCGCAGGAAATGCTCGCCGCCAGTATTGGCGCGCAATGGGCGGAATCGCATTCGCTCTACGACCGCGAGACCCGCGCTACGGTCGCCGCCCGTATCAGCGAGGCATTGGGCGACAAGGCCGATGCGGCGACGATTGAGTCCATTTTGAACCGCGCCGCGGAGAAAGCGGCGGAACCGGCGCGTTTGCCGGAAGAAATTTCGCCGGAGATTTACAACCGCCTGCTCGGCATGTTGCGCCGTGGCTTGCAAGAAGGCGACGCCGATACGCAGGCGGCGCTGGCAGCGACCTTGCAGCGCAACTGGCAACAGCATGGCCTGCCGCAAGACCCGGCAGCGGTTGCCGCGGTGCAGCAGCATCTGGGCGAGTCGCTTGCCGCGCAGGGCTTTGAACACGCGCAGGTGCAGCAAGTCTTTGCCGATGCCGGTTTGCAGACGGAAGCACCGGCGATGGTGGTCAAGGCGGTACTGTCGCAGGAAGGCGAAGCGCCTGCCGATGCCGCCACGCTGCAAGCACCCGCGGGTGATGCAGGATTTGTCGATGCAACCGCCGACAGCGACACTTTCGCCGCTGCCGCCGGGCACGATGTGGTCGATGCGGACTTCGTCGATATTCCGCCGCAAGACGCGGCCGGTCATGGCGCAGGCGAGGGCGGTTTCATTGATACCGCCGCCGTGCTGGGCGACCATCCCGAACTGGACGAGGCGCAAATCGTTGATATGCCGGTTTCCTTCAGCGGCCGTCCGGCGGGCGGTAGCAACAAACCGGCGGTCAGCGGGGCGATTTCCCTCGGCGACCTCAACAACATTCTAGCGGGCATGCCGCGCCGCGCCAATCCGGCGGAGCGCCTCAGTCAGGAGCTCGCCTCGCTGGCGCAGCATCCGGGGCTGGACAACGCCATCAACGCAGAAAAATCTGGCGAGGCGAGCGCCGCCGCCAACCGCGCCGGATTCCTGCGCGCGGTCGATCAGTTTGAAACGCTGTCGCAGCTTGCCGACAAAACCGAGTCGCCGGAGCTGGTCGATGATCTCATTGACGCCGTTTACGACATCGAAGACAGCATTGACTCGGACGCCGCGCCGCCATGGGTCTGGCGTTTGCTCGATTCCATCGAGCAGCTGCTGCTCACCCACAAGCACGAGGGCACGCCGGTCAGCCTCAGCTGCGCCGCCGTCCTGCGACAAAGCGCCAACCTGATTGAAAACTACGAAGAAGAAGCGAACGAAGACGACGCGATTGAAGCCATCAACGCGCTGATGAACAGTCGCCACGAACTGGGCGGCGGCAAACCGGGTAGTGTGCCGGGCGCAATGCCTTACAGCGGCGACCCGCTTGGCAGCGAGCTGGTGGAAGACCCGAATGCCAACACCATGCTGGCGGAAACCTTCATAGATGAGGCGATGTCGCTCTTTGCCCACAGCCAGGAAGAAGCGGAGCGCTGGGACGAAAACCGCAGCCAGTTGAGCCGCCTTGATTCCATCCGCCGCGACATGCACACCCTGAAAGGCAGCGCGCGCATGGCTGGTTACAACGCCATCGGCGATTTGACGCACGGCGTCGAGTCGCTGATTGACGGCATCGTCAATGGCCAGGCCGAGCCGAACAGCAAGGCGACCAGCCTGCTCGTCGGCGCGATGTGGCAGGGCATGCTCATGCTCGACTCGGTACGCGACGGCTACCTGCCGCAAACCGACCCCTACATCCTCAACAACATCCACAGCTACCTCAACCAGCCGTTGCCCTATCCGGAAGTCGCCGAAGCGGCGGAAGCGGCGCGCCTGGCACAGTTGCAGGAAGCGCGCGAAGCCGAACAGCGTGCGGCCGAGCCGCCGGTCGAAGAACCGCCGGTGGAAGAAGTACCGATTGCCACCGATTTCGATGACAACATCGACCCGGTGCTGGTGGACATTTTCACCGACGAAGCGCAGGAACTGCTGCAAACCACCAGCCAACTGCTCGAAGACGACTTCAGCAAAAAAGAAGTGGTGGAAGAGTTGCAACGCACCATGCACACCCTGAAAGGCGGCGCGCGACTGGTCGGCTTTACCGCCATCGGCGATACCGCGCACCTGATGGAGTCGGTCATCGACAAAGTGCCGGAACTGGCAGAAAGCAAAGTGCGGCAGGCGAAGACCCTGCTCCACTTCGGCCTCGACGCGCATTACAACATGCTCGACAGCGTCCTGCGCCACGAAATGCCGCAACCGGCGCTGGAAGTGAACGAATCGCTGAAGACCTTTGCCGACAGTGGCGTGTACCGTCCGCCGTCACAAAAAACGGGTGACCACGCCGAACCCGCGCCGGAAAGCAGCGAGCCGCCGCAAGAACAAGCGCAAGAAGCACAAAGCGAAGCGTCGGAAACTGCAGCCGATGATCGCGCTGCATCGCCTGCAACCAGCGAAGCGCCCGCAGCGGGCGACAGTGCCACCAGCACCGCACCTGCCGAAGCGCCTGCCGCCTCGGCAGCATCCAACGCTGCACACAGCGAACGCGCACAGCACGCGGACAGCGCCGCTGCTAGCGCGCCTGCAAGCGACAGCCATGCACCGGCAGAAAAAGCCGCCGAGCAACCGGCCGCCGCGCCCGCGCCGCAAGAAAAAGACAAAGGCTTTGATGGCAAACCGGAAGGCGTCGAATCCGTCATTGAATACGGCAACGACCAGCCGGAGCCAAAAGAAGAGAAGAAGCCAGAAGCGAAGAAAGACGACAAAGACGCGAGCAGCGCCGACAACCTGCCGCGTTACGTCCGCGTTGATGCACAGCTGCTCGACGAGATGATCGCGATGACCGGCGAAACCGCCATCATGCGCTCACGCATGGAAAACGTCATCAGCGAAGCAGAGTTCAACCTGAACGAACTGACCCGCGTCGCCACCCGCATCGCCGAACAAATGCGCCGTCTCGACAGCGAAACCGAAGCGCAGATGCTCTACCGCCGCGAACAGCAGGGCGAGGACGACACCCACTTCGACCCGCTGGAAATGGACCGCTTCTCCGAAATCCAGCAACTCTCGCGCCAGCTCTCCGAGGCCATTGACGACCTCAAGAACCTGCAAGACACCCTGAGCCAGGACAACATCATCCTGCGCAACCTCTCGACGCAGCAGGGCATCATCCAGCGCAGCATCCAGGACCACCTGCTGACCACACAGCTGATGCGCTTTGACGTACACGAAGCACGCCTGCGCCGCCTGGTCAAGCAGACCGCGAAAAGCGTCGGCAAAGACGTCAACTTCATCCTCGAAGGCGGCGAAGTCGAAGTCGAACGCCGCCTGCTGGAAGACATCCTGCCCGCGCTGGAACACATGATCCGCAACTCGCTCGCACACGGCATCGAAAAACCGGAAGCGCGTTTGGCCACCGGCAAACCGGAAACCGGCACCATCAAGCTGGTCGTCTCCGTTCATGCCGCCGAACTGTCGGTTGACCTCATCGACGACGGCCAGGGGCTGAACTACGAACGCATCCGCGAAAAAGCCGCCGCCAAAGGCCTGCTCGACCCCGAACGCGCCAACGACGAAGCCTACCTGAGTACCCTCATCCTGCGCTCCGGCTTCTCCACCGCCGAATCCCTGTCGCAACTGGCAGGACGCGGCGTTGGCATGGACGTGGTCAACGAAATGGTCAAACAGCGCCGCGGCCAAATCGGCGTGTACTCGCTGCGCGGCAAAGGCACCCAGTTCACCCTGAGCATGCCGTTCTCGATGAGCATCGCCGAAGTGCTGCTCGTTGAAATCGCCGGACAGACCTTCGCCGCGCCGATGTCCTCCATCGCTGCCATCAGCCAGGTCGATCGCGACAGCCTGCAACGCAGCTTCGACGGTGAAACCGTGTACCAGCACTACAACGACCAGGACTACCGCCAGTACATCCTCGGCGCCTACTTCAAGCCGGAGCAATACAGCTTCGCCGTCGAAGAACAAAGCGCGCCGGTACTGTTCATCAACGCGGGCGGCGAACCCGTCGCCTTCCACGTGGACCGCATCCTCAACCGTCTGGAAATCATCGTCAAAAACGTCAACCGCCAGGTGCTGAACATCCCCGGCATCTCTGGCGCGACCATCCTGGGCGACGGCCGCGTCGTCCCGGTGCTCGAACTGCTCGACCTCTCGCGCCGCATTGCCAACCTGACGCCAATCCACGACGAAGTCGCCGCCGCCGAAGAAGCGCGCATCCCGAACGTCCTCGTGGTGGACGACTCCGTCACCATGCGCAAAGTCAGCACGCGCCTCCTGGAACGCCACCACTACAACGTCGCCACCGCCAAAGACGGCCTGGATGCGATCGAAGTGCTGGCGGGCTTCACCCCGGACATCATCCTGCTCGACATCGAAATGCCGCGCATGGACGGCTTCGAATTCGCCAGCCACGTGCGCAACAGCAGCAACGTGCAGGACGTGCCGATCGTAATGATCACCTCGCGTACCGGTGACAAACATCGCGAACGTGCGGATGCCATCGGCGTACAGGGCTACCTCGGCAAACCGTACAGCGAAGAAGTCCTCATCCAGACCCTCGAACACCTGCTGAAAAGACGGGGAGAACTGTCATGAAACAAATCAACGTCATGCTCGTGCCGACCGCGCAGGACTACCTCATCCTGCCGGCCGAACTCATCGCGCACGTCTTCCCCTACGCGCCGCCGCTGCTCATAGACAGCGGCAGCGAATACGTCATCGGTGGCCTGCTCATCCAGAACGACAAAATCCCGCTCCTGGACTTCTTCACCAACAAACCGCTCGCCGAGCGCAAAGAAGAAGACCGCAGCAACTACCGCGTCATTCTGGTCAACGCCGTCAACCCGCAGGGCAGATACCGCCAATATGCTATCCTTGCGCACGGCGAACCGCTGATCATGAACGCCGGCGAAGAAGACATCACCTCGCTCGGCAAAGGCAGCCACCGCTACATCATGCGCTACGTCACCCTCGCCGGGCACGAAGACGGCAAACGTATCGCCCTACCCAACCTGATGGCACTGGAAGCCGAACTGACCATGAGCTGACGCATGAACCCCGACTACCTCGAATTCGAACAACCCATCGCCGAACTAGAATACAAACTCGCCGAACTGCGCCAATTCAGCAGCCAGACCGAAGTCGATCTCGGCGACGAAATCACCCGCCTGCAAAACAAAACCAAAACCCTGACCGAAAGCATCTTCGCCGGCCTCAACGACTGGCAGATCGCCCAACTGGCGCGGCATCCGCAGCGCCCCTACACCTTGGACTACATCAAAGCCGCCTTCACCGACTACCGCGAACTGCACGGCGACCGCCACTACGGCGACGACCACGCCATCGTCGGCGGCTTGGCGCGGCTGAACGACCGCCCGGTGATGATCATCGGCCACGAAAAAGGCCGCGACACCAAAGAAAAAGTGCGGCGCAACTTCGGCATGCCGCGCCCTGAAGGCTATCGCAAAGCGCTACGCCTGATGAAACTCGCCGAGCGCTTCCGCCTGCCGCTCATCACCTTCATCGACACCCCCGGCGCCTACCCCGGCATCGGTGCGGAAGAACGCGGCCAGTCCGAAGCCATCGCGCGCAACCTCTACGAAATGGCCAAACTGGACATCCCGACCATAGCCGTGGTCATCGGCGAAGGCGGCAGCGGTGGCGCGCTCGCCATAGGCGTCGCCGACCGCGTGCTGATGCTGCAATACGGCATGTACTCCGTCATCTCACCGGAAGGCTGCGCCTCCATCCTCTGGCACAGCGCAGAAAAAGCGGCGGAAGCGGCAGAAATCATGCAAGTCACCTCCGGCAAACTCGAAAAACTCGGCCTGATAGACGGCATCATCGCCGAACCCCTTGGCGGCGCACACCGCAACAAAACCGCCATGGCAGAAACCCTGCGCGACACCCTCACGGCAGAACTCGCCGCACTGGAAAAACTCGACAGCGCGACGCGCATGCAAAAGCGGATGGACAAAATCCGCGCCTACGGCCAGTTCACTACCACCTGAAACCCAAACACCCGCTCCGGCGGGTGTTTTCATAAACAGCTTCTAAAAAATGGCGGCATCATTTGCCACTTGATTTACATACACCTTGAGCGCTCAGCTGTATGTATATCGGGTCCCATGTGTATGGAATACATGGGATAGCTATAGGAATCCTAATCCTCCCAAAGCCTCATACAGCGTTGCGCCGCCTCGCCGTAAAGCGGCGTATCGTCTTCGGTGGTGCGCCTTGTATGAGACCTTATGAGTATCGCCATACAAAATATAGATGATTTTCTAACTTATGAGATTATTATCTATATTTTTGCATTTTGCTGCAAGAAAGGGCGGTGGGCGATGACGTTTGGCATGGATTTTTCTCCTTTATTTTTAGCGGATTGCAAAAGTATTTTTGCCTGACGGGAGCACTGGCACGTTCTGGGCAATAGGGGTTAGTGCAAGTTGCTTGCAGCTTGTAGCGGATGACCGCAGCGCCAAATGCGCAGGAAATTACAGGGTCGCGGGTTCGAGTCCCGCCCTGCCGATTCGCCGGCGGGTAACTCAGCCGGGTAGAGTATGTGAGCATTTCCTGCACCCTCGTTGGCGTCTGCGCCGCTTGCGGACAAATACCGGAGGAACTACAGCCTCTTAAGCTCGTGGTCGCGGGTTCGAGTCCCGCCCCTGCCACTCGACGGCAGGGTAGCTCAGCGGTAGAGCACGAAACGTTTCTCCAACCCTGGTTGTTCGCCCCCGACAAATGCCGAAGGAATTACAGCTTTCGGAGCCCGTACAGTGCAGGTTCGAATCCTGCCCCTGCTGCGATGGCAGGGTAGCCCAACCGGTAGAGGCGCGGTAAATAATTTCTTCAAGTCTCGTTGTCGGGTTTTTTGAATTTCTGGTGCGGTGGTTTTACCGCCGCACCGCAACCGTTTACGAATGAATGCGGGCAGGATTACATCTTAAGAAGATTGCACCAATCTTGCCGTTACTTGTCATTCGTTTTGGGCGAATGCCGACAGGATTACATTGGTGATCGCAGGTTCGATTCCTGCAAATCTTGTCCCTTTTGTCGCCCGCCTGGCGAATGCCGGCAGGACTACAACCTTTCACGTTATATGTCTTGTCATTTACTTGTCGCTACTTTTATTTAAGGAGAAAAATCATGGCTAACTTCAATATCTTTTCATCGAAAAAAACCGATACCCGCAACGAAGCCGGTGGCCGCGCCTATACGCTTTCTCCAAAACAGCAACTGGCGCAACTCGCCGCGACTGGCTGCTTTAATGATACTTTCTATGCGTCCGCCGAAACCCAATTAGAACAAATCCTGAATATCGCGCAAAAAATTGAACCCTTATTTATTGCGAAAACGGTAATCTATGCGCGCGAACGCGGCTATATGAAAGACATGCCCGCATTATTATTAGCAATGCTTGCCGAGCGCGATGTTGCCCTCTGCGCGCAAATATTTAACCAGGTTATTGATAACGGCAAAATGCTGCGTAATTTCGCGCAAATGGTGCGCAGTGGTGTCACCGGGCGCAAATCATTCGGTACGCGCCCAAAGAAACTGATTCAACAATGGCTGCTGTCTGCCAATGAAAAACAATTATTGCAAGCGGCGATTGGCAATAAACCCTCGCTTGCCGATGTGGTGAAAATGGTGCATCCGAAGCCGCGCGAAGCGTGGCGCGCCGCCTGGTTCGCCTGGCTGATTGGCAAGCCCTACGAACGCGCCGCCCTGCCGCCGCTCACCCGCACCTTTGAAGACTACAAAAGCGAGCGCAGCGGCAAACTGCCGGACGTTCCGTTCCAACTGCTGACCGCGCTGGAGCTCGATACCGCCGCCTGGACGCAAATCGCGCGCAACGGCTCATGGCAGCAGGTGCGGCAGAGCCTGAACACCTTTGCCCGCCACGGCGTTTTCCAAAACGACCGTATTGTGCGCCACGTTGCTGCCAAGCTTGCCGACGCGAGCGCCATTGCCAAGGCGCGCGTCATGCCCTACCAGCTGCTGACCGCCTATCAGGCGACGGACAGCGCCATGCCACACGCCATCCGCGAAGCGCTGCAAGACGCGATGGAAATCGCGGTGCAGAACGTGCCGCGTCTCGCCGGCAACGTCATCGTCTGCCCGGACGTCTCCGGTTCGATGAACAGTTCCGTTACCGGCTATCGTTCGGGTGCGACTAGCACGACCCGCTGCGTCGATGTCGCCGCGCTCATTTCCGCCGCCGTGCTGCGCCACAACCCGCAGGCGCGCGTACTGCCGTTTGAAATGCAAGTCGCCAAAATCGAGCTCAACCCGCGCGACAGCATCATGACCAACGCGCAGAAAATGGCGAAACTCTGCGGCGGCGGCACCGCGTGCAGCGCGCCGCTGGCATGGCTGAACCGCGAAAAAGCGCCGGTCGATTTGCTGCTGATGATTTCCGATAACGAATCGTGGGCGGATGTGGCGCGCGGCAAAAACAGCGCGATGCTCGCCGAATGGGACAAAATCAAACAGCGCTGCCCGCAGGCAAAGCTGGTCTGCCTTGACATCCAGCCCTATGCGACCGTGCAGGCGCACAACCGCCACGACATCCTCAATATCGGCGGCTTCTCCGACCAGGTCTTTCACCTGCTCGGCGCCTTCGTCGCGCAAAACAACAGTGCGGATTTCTGGGTAGAAACGATCGAGAAAATCCAGCTTGCGGAAAAAGCCGCCTGATTCAAACCAGAAAGGCGATGCCCGTAAACCTGCAACACAACGCCCTCCCCCGTGGGGAGAGACGGGTCTCCCCATGAAAAATGCGCTCGCATTTTTCATGGAAACCGGGGAGGGGCGGCAAACCATTCGCAACGCGACAAAAAATAATCGCTGATTTAACCAATAAAAAAGAAAACCCATGCAAAAATTTATCCTCCTGCGCGGTCATCAAGGTTCCGGAAAAAGCACCTTCACGCAAGAAAAAATCAAAGCCTTCCAAAAACAATACCCGAATGCAGAAATCGTCCACATCGAAAACGATTTACTGATGACCGATGAAAACGGTAATTACCGCTTCACCGTCGAAGGCATCGAACAAGCGCAACGCAAAGGGCAGGCGATGATGCTAAACGCCTGCAAACGCGCACAACAAAACCCGCAACAGCCCATGCTTATCATCAATTCCAACACCAACCAAAAAGGCACTGCCTGCATTCATTTAATGCAGCAGGCGCGCAAACATGGATTAACCGTGGAAGTCTATCGTCTGCATAACTTCTACCCGAATCATCACGGCGTAAAAGAAGCGGATATCCTCGCCGCCTATATCAAATTGAACAACAATCGTCTGCGCGAAGAAATCCATGTGGAAGCCGTGCAACCAATGAATAAAGAGACCGCCGCACTGATTGACGAAATGCAGCAATTTTCACAACGCGATTTGGATTACGACGAAACCCAACAAACCTGGGTAACGGAAAAATACCTGCGCTTGGGACGGCGCGATTTCGTTGCTAAAATCAGCAAACGCTATCCGGAACTCTCCGTGCTGAAATACAAGCGCAACGTGTTTTACGATAATCGTTTTGACGAAGCGCTGCGGGAAATGCGCGGCTTGGTGATAGATAACCATAACCGCATCATCATCCGCCCCTTCAAAAAGCAATTTAACTATTCCGAGCGCATTGCCAAAGACAGCAAATACCCGCTGCATGTTGACGACGCGCAGCGCGTCGATGCAGTAGTAAAAATCAATGGCTTCTTGGGATGCTGTACCTATGTTGAATTGCCACCGGAGCATCCGAGCCACGCGGCAGCGTTTAACCATCAGGTGATTTATTCTACTACTGGCTCACTCAATAGTGATTTCGCCAAAATGGTGGAAAAGCATTGCCAAGCCTATGAAGGGCTGTTCAAACAATACCCAAACCACACCTTCCTTTTTGAAATTACCGATGCGAGCGACGTACATATCATTCAGGAACGCCTTGGCGAAACCTTGATTGGCATTATCGAAGTCGCCAGCGGCCGCCAATTTCGTGAAGACGAAGTAAATAAAATTGCCGCCGAAAACGGCTTGCAGCGCCCACCACTATTAGAAAACATTTCCTTCGGTGAGCTGAAAGCGCTGCTCAAAACGGTTAAACACGAAGGCTTTATGGTGCTCGATGCAGAAACGAAAGAAACGCTGTTCAAAATGAAATCACCGTATTACCTCGTTTCCAAATTCTTTGGCCGCAGTAATGACAACAATCTGGGACGCAAACTGGACAAAAAGCATGTGGATGAAGAATACTATCCGTTGGTGGATTATCTGCGCGAACAGCGCGCCACCTTTAACACGCTTAACGAGCAAGAAAAAATCGCCTTTATCCAGCGCTATCTGGAAAATATGATTGAGTAAAACTCATGTGCAATATCTACTTCACCTCCGACCTGCATTTCTCGCATCACAATATCGCCAAATTCTGCCCGCAATTCCGCCCGCAAACGGATGTGGACGAGATGAATGAAGCGCTGATTGCCTATTGGAATGCGACCGTGCAGCCGGAAGATATCGTTTATAACCTCGGCGATATCTCCTTCGCGCGCGATATCGCCGCGATTGCCAAAGTCCTGCGTCGCTTGAATGGCCAGCATCATTTAATTTTTGGCAATCACGATAACGTTATCATGCGCAACAGCGAATACTTCCTCCGCACGAAAAAAGATGACGGCAATTCCATGTTGTCATCCATGCAGCATTATTTGAAATTACATCTGGAGCTGCTCAGCGAGCCGCTCATTCTCTTTCATTACCCCATCCAGGAATGGGACGGTTGCCATAAAGGCTGGTATCACCTCTATGGCCATTTGCATGACCGCATGGCGAAAAT
>CAURAS010000023.1:0-11209 GCA_963522865.1 uncultured Cardiobacterium sp. | reverse complement strand
GCCTCTATGATGAATTATGGCGCGCAGTTTACCGCATTGGCATGGATATTGCTAAAGGCATCCGCCTGCTGTATTCCCTTGAGTATCGCTATATACATACAGCTGAGCGCTCGATGTGTATGTAAACTGAAAATCGTGGATGCTCACTTCCTGCGCCATTACCCCATTACCGCAGACATCAAGCCAAATCCCTTTGCTGTTCTGTCCTGTGCTGTTCTGCTATTTCTCGCGGCAAACGCCACAGCCGCTTCACGTCTCGCCTGTCGCCTTCCCTGCGCAAAGGACGTGCTTCAACTTTCCTTCCTGAATGCTTCGCCTTATATAGCGGTACGCATACAGTCTCATACAAGGCGCGCCGCTGAAGACAGTACGCGGTTGTACGGCGAGGCGACGCAGCGCCGTATGAGGCTTAAGGAGGATTGCTATACATACACCTGAGCGCTCGATGTGTATGTAAACGCCTCACCCCCGCCGCATCATCAGCCGCAAGCCCAACATAAGCAGGAATCCGGCGGCCTGGCAGAGGACGATGCTTGCGCCGATGGAGGCGTTTAGGTGGTAGCTGATGAGGACGCCGCTGATGCTGGCCGCGACGGATAGCGCGACGGCGACGGCAAGGGTGTGGTGGAAGCGGCGGGTAACGAGTTGCGCGCTGACGCCGGGGGCGATGAGCAGGGCGACGACGAGGACGACGCCGACCGCCTGCATCGCGCCGATGGCGGTCAGCGTCAGCATGACGAGCAGGCTGGTGTGCAGCAGGGGGACGTTCATGCCGACAAGGCGCGCTTGCGCTTCGTCGAAGGTGTAGAGCAAGTAGTCGCGCCATTTGACGGCGAGGATGGCGAGTACCACGGCGCAGATGGCGACGGCTTGCCACAGTTGCGCGGCGGTCATGCCAAGCAGGTTGCCGAAAAGGATGTGGGTGAGGTGCTGGTCGGTGCCGCTTTTTTGGTAGAGGAGGAAGCCGGCGGCGAAGAGGGTGGCGAAGGTGATGCCGAGCAGGGTGTCGCTTTTCAGCGTGCTGCGTTCTTCGAGCCAGCCGGTGGCCAGCGTGCAGGTGAGGCCGGCGGCGAAGGCGCCGACGATGAGTGGCGCGCCGAGGCTGCTGGCGATAACGATGCCGGGCAGGACGGCGTGCGAGATGGCATCGCCCATCAGCGCCCAGCCTTTGTGGACGATGTAGCAGGAGAGCAGGGCGCAGGTGACGGCAAGCAGCAGCGCGACAGCCAGCGCTTGTTGCATAAAGGGGTATTGCAGGGCTTCAAGGATGGGGTTCATGGCGCAGTCGGGCGAGGTGTTGCAGGCGGCGGACGGTGAAGACGGCGAGGAAGAGGCCGCCTTGCAGGACGACGATGACGGCGCCGGTGATGCTATCCAGAAAGTAGCTGGCGTAGGTGCCGATGACGGCGGTGCTGACGCCGATGGCAAAGGCGGTGATGAGGACTTTGCCAAAGCTGCGGCAGAGGAGGAAGGCGGTGGCGCCGGGGGCGATGAGCAGGGCGATGACCAGTATCGCGCCGACGGTTTGCAGGGCGGCGACGACGGCGGCGCTGACCAGTAGGAAAAACGTCCAGCGCAGGCGGGCGACGGGCAGTCCTGCGGTAACCGCCTGGATGTCGTCGAAGAAGTAGAGCATCAGGTCGCGCCATTTGGCGGCGAGGATGATGAGCGAGACGGCGCAGATGGCGAGCATCTGCCAGAGGTCGTGGTCGTCGATGCCGAGGATGTTGCCGTAGATGACCGCTTGCAGGTTGATGGCGGTCGGGTAGAGGGAAATGATGAAGAGACCTGCGGCAAAGAAGGTGGTGAAGACGAGGCCGATGATGGCGTCCTGGCGCAGCATCGGCAGGCGCTTCAGGACGAGCATGGCAGCGGCGGCGAGGATGCCGGTGGTGAAGGCGCCGAGGGCGTAGGGCAGTTTCCACAGGTAGGCGAGGGCGACGCCGGGGACGACCGCATGCGAGAGCGCATCGCCGACCAGCGACCAGCCCTTGAGCATGAGGTAAACCGAGAGCAGGGCGCAAACGCCGCCGACAGCGGCCGCGCTGATGAGCGCCTTGATCATGAAGTCGTATTGCAGCGGGGCGAGTAGCGCACTCATGGGCAGCTACTCCGCTCATCGACGAAAACGGCGGGGTGTTCGTCGTCGCTGACGATGCGCACTTGCGGCGCGACTTCACCGAGGCCGATGTTTTTCAGGACGCTGCCGAAGGCGCGTTCCAGATTATCGACGGTGTAGATTTCAGCGATGTCGCCGTGGGCGATGAGTTCGCGGTTAATCAGCACCACTTCGTTGCAATACTGCGGCACCGCGCCGAGGTTGTGGGTAGAAACCAGCATCAGATAGCCTTCGTCGCGCAGGGTTTTCAGCAGCTCCATCACCGCAAATTCCGTCTTCGCATCGACGCCGGTAAACGGTTCATCCAAAAGAATAATGCGGCTTTGCTGGGCGAGGGCGCGGGCGAGAAAAACGCGCTTTTTCTGCCCGCCGGAGAGCGCGCCGATTTGCCGCTCGGCAAGGTCAGCGATGCCGAGGCGATCGAGCGCGGCGGCGACCGCTTCGCGGTCGGCGGCACGCGGGCGGCGCAGCATCCCCATGTGGCCGTATCGCCCCAACATGACGACATCTTTCACCAAAATCGGGAAATGCCAGTCGATATTCTCGCTTTGCGGCACATAAGCGATGCCGTTTTGCCGCATCGCCTGCGCGACCGGCAGACCATTGACGCGCACTGCGCCGGTTTGCGGGCGGATAATGCCCATGATGGTGTTAAACAGCGTCGATTTGCCGGAACCATTAACGCCTACCAGGGCGCACACGGTGCGCCCTTGCAGGGTGAAAGTGACGTCGCGGATGGCCTGGTGACCGTTCGGATAAGTCACGCTGACATGCTCAACCGCGAGCGAAATCGCCTCAGTGCTGGAAGCCATTGATCACCGTATCGGTCGTAACTTTGAGCAAATCCAGATAGGTCGGCACCGGGCCGTCGGCGGCAGAAAGCGAATCCACATAAAGCACGCCGCCGTATTTCGCGCCACTCTCCTTCGCCACCTGCTTCGCCGGTTTGTCGGAAATCGTGCTTTCGCTGAAGACCACCGGAATCTTGTTGGCGCGCACCGTCTCAATCAAGGCGCTCACCTGCTGCGGCGTGCCTTGCTGCTCGGCATTAATCGGCCACAAATAGGCTTCCTTGAAACCCAAATCACGGGCGAGATAACTGAACGCGCCCTCGCTCGAAACCAGCCAGCGCTGCGCTTCCGGGATTTTCGCCACCTCTTCCTTCAGCTTGGCGTCCATCGCTTCCAGCTTGGCGAGATAGGCGGCGGCGTTCTTGTGATAATTCTCCGCGTGCGCCGGGTCGTGCTTGGCGAGCGCCGCCTCAATATTCTTCACATAAATCTTGGCATTACTGACCGACATCCAGGCGTGCGGATTCGGCTTGCCGTCGTACTCGCCGCCGTGAATGGACATCGGCTCGACGCCCTCGGAGACGACCACGGACGGCACATCCTTCACATTGGCGAAGAAACGCTCAAACCAGCGCTCCAGATTCAGCCCGTTCCAGAGCACCAAATCGGCCTGCTGCGCCTTGACCAAATCCTGCGGCGTCGGCTCATAGTCGTGGATTTCCGCGCCCGGCTTGGTGATGGAAACCACCTTGGCGTCCTCACCGGCGACATTCTGCGCCATATCGGCGATAACGGTGAACGTCGTCACCACCGTGAACGGCTTGCCGTCTGCCGCGAACAGCGGCGAAGCGACACAAAAAAGCAGGGAAAAGAGCAGATTTTTCATGATTTACCTCAAAATGTGTGTGAAAGGGTTGGCGGGATCCCGGAGCGCATCATACGCCGACAGTTTTCGGCTTTCAAATGAGAATGTCTGTTATTTGCGTAAAATACTGTATCGCAGAAAATTATCCTGGCACGCTGATTCCACGCGGAAATTCCCGCCAGTCGACGCGCTCCGCGCGCAAGCCATTGCAGAGAAGGACGCGGGCGCGTTCCAGTTGCCCGTCGCCACACAAAAACACATCCAGCGCGGCAAAACCATGCTCCGGCCAAGTGTGAATACTGATATGCGACTCGGCGAGGAGCAGAACGCCGGTCACGCCCATGCCGTCGCCAAAATGATGAAAATGCGCGGCGAGCGTGGTCGCGCCAGCGACATCAGCGGCGCGCTGGAGCAGCGCTTGCAGCGCGTCGGCATCGGCGAGCAGGGCGGCGTCGCAGTCGTAGAGGTCAAGCAGAGCGTGAGTGCCGGGGGAGTGGGTCATGTTCAATCAGGGGCGGTTGGGGATTTATACATACACCTGAGCGCTCGTGGTGTATGTAAATGGGGAACGACAAAGCACACGGCTTCGGCGGCGTATTCTAGCGGCACAACACCCCGGATGCGCCGTTTTCCGCCCGTTATGGTGCGCCTTTAAGCCATTTACATACACAATGAGCGCTCAGGTGTATGTAAACAGCCGCATGGTTGTATCACCCGCACGCCTCGCTACCCGATAGCCATTGTGTAGGTTGGGTTAGGCGCTGCGCGCGGCAAAAGCAGCATGGGATGGTTCTAAAATACGATGCTTAGCCCGAACCGGGATTATGCACAAAAGAAACCCGCCAAACGGCGGGTTTCTTTATAGCGCATCGCTTAGGCAGCGATTTTGCCGCATTGTTCGGCGCATTCCTTGCACGCTTCAAAGCAGGCCTTGCACTCGGCGTGGTGCTCGGCGTGTGCCTTGCAGGCATCGGCGCATTGCTTGCAGGCATCGGCGCAGAGTTTGGCAACGGCGGGCAGCAGCGCGGACTGTTGCGCGGCAAGGCTGTTGGTCGCGTCGCACAGCGCCAGCATTTGATTAACCGCTTTGGCGCAGTCGGCCATGCTCTTGTCGCCTTCGGTAAGCAGACGGATGCAGTGCGCGAGGCAGGCACGGCCGGCGGCGATGCACTCAGCGGTCGCCTTGACGAGCGCGTCGTTCGGGTTGGCAGCAGCCGCGCCGTGGTCGTGGTGGTGATGTTCTTCGGCGCTGGCAGTGGCGGCAAAGGCGAGGGAAGCGGCAGCAGCGCCGCTGAGGAATGATCTACGATCCATTATTTTTTTCCTGTGTATGTTTAATGATTTAGCCCCAGAAAAGGGGCGCGCAGTATAGCGGCAAAGCAGCGGCTACACCAGCACCCGCCACCCAAAAACACCGGCAAACAAAACTGCATAACCCGCTAAAATACCCGCGTCTGAACAACCCGTTACCCCCTATGAGCCTCAACACCTTCGTCAAAACCATCCAAAACATCATGCGTTCCGACGCCGGCATCAACGGCGATGCGCAGCGCATCGAGCAGATGACCTGGCTGCTCTTCCTCAAAATCTACGGCAACAAAGAAGAAAACTGGGCAATCATCGATGAAAACTACCAGTCCATCATCCCGCCCGCCTACCAGTGGCAGAACTGGGCGACCGACCACAAAGACGGCAACACCCTCACCGGCGACGACCTGCTCCATTTCATCGACGCCGAACTGATGCCCGCCCTGAAAAACCTGCGTATCAACGAACAAACGCCGCGCAGGCAGCGCATCGTGCGCGACGTCTTCCTGGATGCCAAAAACTTCATGAAAGACGGCGTCCAACTGCGCAAAGTCATCAACGAAATCGACGCCATCGACTTCGACAGCAGCAAAGAGCGCCACACCTTCGGCGAAATCTACGAAACCATCCTGAAAAGCCTACAAAGTGCGGGCAACGCCGGCGAGTTCTACACCCCGCGCGCCGTTACCGACTTCATGGTGCAAATGATTGCGCCCGTATTGGGCGAGACCGTGGCGGATTTCGCCTGCGGCACCGGCGGCTTTCTCGTCTCCGCCCTCAATCACCTGGAGCCGCAAGTCAAAACTATCAACGACCGCACTACCCTCAACGCCAGCCTCTACGGCGTGGAAAAAAAACCGCTGCCGCATCTCTTGGCCATCACCAACCTGATACTGCACGACATTGACAGCCCCAACGTCCGCCACGGCAACGCGCTGGAACAAAACGTGCGCGACTACCGCGAAGCCGACCGCCACGACATCATCCTCATGAACCCGCCCTACGGCGGCAGCGAGCAGGAACTCATCAAGCAGAACTTCCCCGCCGAACTGCGCAGCAGCGAAACCGCCGACCTCTTTATCGCGCTCGCCATGTACCGCCTGAAAACCCACGGGCGCGCCGCCATCATCATCCCGGACGGCTTCCTCTTCGGCAACGACGGCGCCAAAAGCGCCCTCAAAACCCGCCTGCTCAAAGACTACAACCTGCACACCATCATCCGCCTGCCGAAAAGCGTCTTTGCGCCCTACACCAGCATCACCACCAATATCCTCTACTTCGACAAACCCGCCGCAGGCGAAGCGCCGAGCGAGCAGCTCTGGTACTACCGCGTGGACATCCCCGCCGACCGCAAAGCCTTTTCCAAAACCAAACCGATGCAACTTGAACACTTCGTCGACTGCATCGCCTGGTGGCACAACCGCACCGAAATCGCAGACGAACAAGAAGGCAGCTACAAAGCCCGCGCCTACAACAAAACCGAACTACTGGCAGGCGGAGTAAATCTAGACCTATGCGGCTATCCCAACGAAGAAGCCGAAATCCTAAGCCCCGAAGAAACCATCCGCGACTACCAGCAAACCCGCGAACGCCTGAACGAACGCATCGACGCACAATTGGCGACCATCCGCGCCCTGATGGGCATCGACCTGACGGCGGAGGACGAATAAATGCGCACCCCGCAACTGGCCGACAACCTGCGCCGCGCCGTCTTGCAAGCAGCGATAGCAGGCAAACTCAACGACAGAACAAACGAAAACGCCCGCGACCTGCTCGCCGCCATCCAGACAGAAAAAGCCGCCTTACAAAAAACAGGCAAACTGAAAAAAGACAAACCGTTTGCCACCATTAGCGAAGAAGAAATCCCCTTTGCCATCCCGGAAAATTGGGTGTGGGTGCGGTTGGGGGATGCTTTCTTTATGCAGGCGGGAAAATACATTAAGGCTAATGACATCGCAGAAAAAGGCGAATATCCATGTTTTGGTGGGAATGGCATTAGAGGTTATACAAAATTCTTTAACCGTGAAGGTCATTTTCCTTTAATCGGGAGACAAGGAGCGCTATGTGGAAACATCAACATCGCTAACGGCAAGTTTTATGCAACCGAACACGCCGTTGTTGTGCAAACATTTGCGGATTGCGACCCGTTATGGGCGGGATATTTCTTAACCGCATTAAATTTGAATCAATATGCAACTTCAACTGCTCAGCCAGGTTTATCAGTAGAAAAAATTTCTACAACTTTAATCCCCCTCCCACCCCTCACCGAACAACAACAAATCGTCGAAAAACTGAACCACCTGCTAACCGAAATAGACGAACTAAAAACCCAAGAACAAGCCCTGCTTGTGACACAAAACGCCTTCCCAAAAAAACTGCGCGCGGCACTACTACAAGCGGCGGTGCAGGGCGAACTAAACGAAAGAACGAACGAAAACGCCCGCGACCTGCTCGCTGCCATCCAGACAGAAAAAGCCGCCTTACAAAAAACAGGCAAACTGAAAAAAGACAAACCGCTTGCCGCCATTAGCGAAGAAGAAATCCCCTTTGCCATCCCTGAAAATTGGGTGTGGGTGCGGTTGGGGGATGTTGCAGAAATTAATCCACGAAATAAAGCTCAAGACGAAACAGAGGCAGGATTTATGCCGATGAATCTATTAAATGGCGGTTTTCAAAACTCGTTTGCTTTTGAAAATCGCAGTTGGGAGAAAATTAAAAAGAGTTTTACCCATTTTTCAGATGGCGATGTAGTTATCGCTAAAATTACGCCTTGTTTTCAAAATAGGAAATCCGCTGTGATAAGTGGTTTGCCAAATAAAATTGGAGCGGGCACAACAGAGTTACATGTTTTGCGCCCTTATGCGGCAAAAGTTTTGCCCGAATATCTCTTATTGATCGCAAAAACCACCGCTTTTATAAACGGAGGTGTGGCGAACTTTACAGGCACAGCAGGACAACAACGAGTAAGTTCCGATTTTATTAAAAATTATCCAATTCCCCTCCCACCCCTCACCGAACAACAACAAATCGTCACCAAACTCGAAACACTATTGGCAGAAATAGACATATTAGAGAACGCCACATGAGCCAGACCATATTCAGCGAAGAAGACACTAAAAACCGCCATATTCCCCCCTTCCCCGCAGCGAAGCGCAGCGGGGGAGGGTTGGGGAGGGGGTAGCAATCTTTGCGCCATATCAGAGGTTGATTAAAACGCTGCTACTTTACATACACACCGAGCGCTCAGATGTATGTAAAAGCCCCCTCCCTCGCAGGACGCGCCAGCGTCCGCAGCGGGGGAGGGCTGGGGAGCAGTAGTTGTTTATAACAGATGCCTGCTTTTACCCTATATTTAGCGTGGCATTGTCTTTGAACTGGATATTGGCGCTTCTGTTGTGTTTCGTAGAGAAAGAATAGCTACAAAAATATGGGCAACTGTGATGAGATGACTGTCGTAGCCCCCACCCCGCCCCTCCCCCGCTGCGGGCTTCGCCCTGCGGGGGGAGGGAGTTTCAGCATATCCCCCTCCCTCGCAGGACGCGCCAGCGTCCGTAGCGGGGGAGAGATTGGGAGGGGGGAGCAATCTTTGCGCTTTGTATCAGAGGTCGATTGAAACACCGCCGCTTTACATACACCCCGAGCGCTCAGGTGTATGTAAAAAGCCCCCTCCCCCGCAGGACGCGCCAGCGTCCGCAGCGGGGGAGGGATGGGGAGGGAGTAGCAATCTTTGCGTCGTATCAGAGGTTGATTGAAACGCCGCTGCTTTACATACACCCCGAGCGCTCAGGTGTATATATAACGCAAGCGCCATGATCGCCGATTGCCGCCCAGTGCTGCGGCTGACAGTCCTGCGCCTGCCACAGCGCGGCGAAGGTTTCACCCGCAAGAAAGCGCCATTCGGCTTCGCGCGCGGTTTTGATCTCATCCTGCCAATCGTCGCGCGGTAGGGCAGGGTGGCACATGATGACCGTACCGTCCGGCGCGGTGGTAAGCCAGCGTTGCCAGTGGCTTTGCAAAGTTTTTTCGTCGGCATTGAAGCCGTAAACGCCAGCAAAATGACGGTTTTTCCGCCAGCCGGTGCTGTGGCGCTCAAGATGATGGCCGCCAAGGGCGAAAATCAGGCGAGACTTGGCATCGCGCACAACGGGACGGGTGCCGCGCAGGGCAGGGCGGTCGGGGTAGCGCGCTGCCGCCTCGTGCAGCAGGATGTCGCGGATTTGCGGGAACTGATGCACGTGCTGATGGCCGTCGATAAAAACCGGCGTGCGCCCGGTCAAGTCTTCAAAGCGGTCAAACTGGCGACAAATCAGGGCGCGCAATGCCGCCATGTCAAAACGGCGCAACCAGGCGCGGGCGATAATCTGCTTCAGGCTGCCGCCTACCTGCGGATACTGGCGCGCGGCAAAGCCGGTGAGGTCAAGGTGCAAACCCAGTTCACAGCCGCTGCTGTCCAGTTGGGCAAGGATTTCGCCGGGCAGCGTGCCAAGACTCATCAGGCTGGCAGATTGGATGCGGCGCGCTGCGGCGAGGCGGCAGACGGCTTCATTGACGGCAGGCGAGAGGCCGAGGTCATCAATATTGAGGGTGATATTTTTCATGGAACGGCATGGCAGAAGGGGAGGGCGCATAGTCTAGCAGCGTTCGGATGGAAGAAATTCTGGGCGACCGCATCGCGGTGCGAATCGGATTATGATTAATAAAATCATCTTGTTATCTGTAAAACACAAGGCATGCGAACCGCCGCCGTATCTTTTTATCCCGTAGACCTGGTGACCCTCAAAAGGCATCTTTATGCGAAAAATCTTTGTGTTCCTTGCCCTCGCTTTTCTCGTTTCTGTCGCACAAGCAGAAAAAGCGCGTGCCGCTCTCGTCATCGCGCCAGCGGAAAACACTGGTTCTTGACCGTAGCCGGTTCTCCATATTTTCTGGAAATGAAAAATTACCTATCTACTACCAGAAATTGGGAAATTGCAGCAAATCAACCTCAGCAGAAATTTGCTTACAGAGCGGCCAGTAGAAATTACCCGGCTACGGTAATTGCAAATCCTTGGATTGCTATACATACACATCGAGCGCTCAGGTGTATGTATATTGCCGCATCCCTAATTCACTGCCGCTGCGCCCAGGCGATGGCATTGGCAATGGCGGCGCGTGCCTGCGGGCTGTTTTTCCAGCAGCTGCTGCCGGTGAGTAGTGCGCCGAGCGCCAGCACTTCTTCAACGTCAGCATTGGCGAGTGCTTGTACGTCGTCCAGCCCCATTTGAGCGAGGCGTTGTAGGACGGTTTTGCCGACGCCTTTTTCGGCGAGCAGCGCGGTTTGTTGGGCGGGGGTGAAGGGCATGGGGAATTCTCAAATTTCAGGGGGAGGGCGTTTTTCTGTGATTTACATATGCGGGGCGGGGGGGCTGGAACAGCTCGTCCGAAGGACGACAAGCATTTGCTCGCGAAGCGAGAGAAAGTTGGGGAGGGGGTGAGCGATATTGTTGATGAACCAGAGTTCCGGTTTTTCAATGGTTTGTTGCCCCCACCTACCCCTCCCCCACGGGGAGGGAACATATCGGCGGCTTGCCTTGCTTTCGATTTTTCAATTATTTGTTGCCCCCACCTACCCCTCCCCCACGGGGAGGGAACATATCGACGGCTTGCCTTGCTTTCGCTCACTACGCCGAAAAGTGGCTTTTTCACGATTTTGAACAGGTTCTAAGCGCTCATGGTGTATGTAAATGGGGGGCAGGTTGGGGCGGCGAGGAACGAACGTTTTTTGTCGGGTTACGGCTGCGCCTAACCCAACCTAAAAAGGGCATCAGGCAATGCCAAAAAACCGTCGCGCGTTTTCGGTCGTCAGGCGGGCGACGTCTGCCTCGCTTTGCCCACGGCATTCGGCGACGACGCGCAGTACTTCCGGCAGGTACTGTGGTTCGTTCACGCGCGGCAGCGGGTTGAGGGTTTTGGGCGTGAGGTAGGGCGCGTCGCTTTCGAGCATGAGGCGGTCGTCCGGGATGTGGCGCACGGTCTCGCGCAAATCGGCGCCGCGCACGGGGTCGCATATCCAGCCGGTGATGCCGAAGTACACGCCGCGTTCGGCGAGTGCTTCCATTTGCGCGCGCGTGCCGGTGAAGCAGTGCC
>CAURAS010000022.1:0-11393 GCA_963522865.1 uncultured Cardiobacterium sp. | reverse complement strand
CTATCGTGCCTACGTTTACGTGCGGTTTGGTTCGGGTAAATTTCTCTTTAGACATCTCAATCCGCCCAAAATAATATGAAGAAAATAAGGAATTAAGTAAGATGGAGCCCATAACCGGATTTGAACCGGTGACCTCTTCCTTACCAAGGAAGTGCTCTACCTGCTGAGCTATATGGACTGGTCAGTTGCTGGAGCGGGTGATGGGAATCGAACCCACACCATCAGCTTGGAAGGCTGAGGTTCTACCATTGAACTACACCCGCAAGTTAAATGGTGGAGGGGGTAGGATTCGAACCTACGAAGGCTGAGCCGGCAGATTTACAGTCTGCTCCCTTTGACCGCTCGGGAACCCCTCCGGGAAAGTAGGCGCGCATTATATACAGCGCGCTTGCAACGTCAAGCGCAACTTGACATTTCCTCCCTGAAGTTTTTTAACCGTTTAGATTACAAGCGGTTTATTTCGCAGAAATGGTCGCAGCAAGGCGGTGATTTTCCACATCATACGCCGCCAGCTGTCCGCCCCAGGCGTAACCGCCGTCGAGACAAATGATATTGCCTTCCGTGCGCAGCCCCAGGCTTGCCCAATGGCCGAACAGCTGCCGCCAACCGCAGGTTTGCGCGACGCTGAACCACGGCTGTAACCCTTTTGTTTCCTTTGGCTTGTCCTTCGCCTCCAGATTCAGGCTGCCATCCGCATTCAAATAACGCATCCGGCAAAACGCATTGACCGCAAAGCGCCAATAATCCATTCCCTGCAACGCCAACGACCACTGATTCGGCCAATCGCCAAAAATCTCGCGCAAAAAATCACGGTAGTCACCACCGCGCAACTGCGCCGACACCGCATCACTCGCCGCCTGCCCTTGCTCCAGCGTCCATTGCGGAAATAGCCCCGCGTGCGACATCACCGTCTGCAAACGCGCGTCAGCGTGTAGCAACGGAAACTGCCGCAATCCGTCAATCAATTCCTCGCCATCATCCGCTTGCAACACCTCCAGCGTGGACGCCTGCAACTTGTTCCCCGGAAAACGCTGCGCCTGCACCAAAATCGAAAAATCATGATTGCCGAGCACGACCCGTTTGCGCGCAAGACCATGCACAAAGCGCAACACCCCTGCGGAATCCGGGCCGCGATTAACCAAATCGCCGACGAACCACAGCTCATCGCCATCGCCATAACCCGCCTTGTCCAAAAGCCGCAACAGCGCCTCAAAATGCCCGTGCACATCGCCAATCGCCAAAATCGCCATAACCGTCCTTCGCTATAATGCCGCCTAAAACCCGGTATTTTACATGAACGCCCTCTACAACCTGCTCTTGCACCTCTTCGCTCCCCTCGCCCTCCTTCGCCTCCTCTACAAATCGCGACAAAACCCCGCCTACCGCCGCCATATCAGCGAGCGCTTCGCCCGCAGCCTCCCCCCTGCCCTGCCGAACAGTCTCTGGGTACACGCCGTCAGCGTCGGCGAATTTATCGCCATCCGCCCGCTGCTCGACAGCCTGCTCGCCACCCATCCCGACCTCAACCTCTGGCTCACCTGCACCACCCCGACCGGTCGTGCGCAAATCGCCCAATACCAGGCGCGCCACCCGCAGCGCATCATTTACAGCTACCTACCCTACGACACCGTCGCCAACTGCCGCCGCATCCTCGCCCACATCCAGCCGCGCGCGCTCATCCTCATGGAAACCGAAATCTGGCCGAACCTCATCCGCTGCGCCGCTCACGCGGGCGTCCCGGTCATCCTCACCAACGCCCGCCTCTCCGCCAAATCCCTGCGCGGTTACTACCGCTACGCCCGCCGCCTGCTGCGCGAACCGCTCGCCCACCTACAAATAAACGCGCAAACCCGCCAAGACGCCCGCCGCTTCAGCAAACTCGGTGTGCCTGCCGTTAACATCACCATCACACCCAACCTCAAATACCAGACCCCGCCGGAAAACCCGCTACCGCCGGACATCGCCGCCGCGCGCCAACCCGACACCTGGATCGCCGCCAGCACCCACCCCGGCGAAGACCAAATCGTCCTCGCCGCGCACCGCATCGTGCAACAAACCCTGCCGCACGCCCGCCTCATCCTTGCGCCGCGCCACCCCGAACGCCGCGACACCGTCGCCAGATACATCCGCGACGCCGGTTACACTCCGCGCCTGCGTAGCCAGGGCGAAACCGCTAGCGGCGACCACGACATCCTCATCCTCGACACCCTCGGCGAACTCGCCCACTACTACCGCATCAGCGACCTCGCCTACATCGGCGGCAGCCTCATCGCCCACGGCGGCCACAACCCGCTCGAAGCACTGCACGCGGGCATCCCCGTCACCTTTGGCGCCAGCATGTACAACTTCCAGCACATCCGCGACCGCCTCGTGCACGAACCCTTCGCGCGCGAACTCGCCGACAACCGTCCTGAAACCCTCGCCGCCGCCCTACTCGCACTGCACACCGCGCCACAGCGTGCTGCCATCCGCGCCTACATGAGCGGCTACGACCACATCGTCGCTGCCCACCAGCGCTACCTCGAAAACCACATAAAATGAACGAAACGCAACAACGGCAAACATTGCCCAAAGCAGACCGCCGGGGTACATTACGCGCCGGCAAACCCCTATCCACACAAAAGGAGCTCTTTCAATGACGAAAACCCTCAAACCCGCCGGCCTCCTCGTCGCCTTCCTCCTCACCGGTTGCTTGGGTGTCAACACGCCTGCGCCAACCACCCCGCCTGCCGATAGCCAAACCACCCCGCCGCCCGCCGCTGCCGCGAGCGATCCCTTCAAAGGCACCTACAACGGCGTCCTGCCCTGCGCCGACTGCGACGGTCTGCAAACCAGCCTGACCCTGGACGGCGCCGGCAACTACACCATCCAGTCCACCAAACTTGGCAAAAAATCAGAAGACCACACCGCCAGTGGCCTCTACCGCTACACCACCGACAAAAAACACCTGCAACTGGACAACAACGCCAGCAACCTCACCTTCATGGTCGGCGACAACTTCTTGGAAGTGCGCCTGCCAGACGGCAGCAAAGGCGAACGCAAACTGCCCGACGACAACTACCGTCTCAAGCGCCAATAAACGGCGCACAGCAAAAAGCCGGATGAAAATCCGGCTTTTTTGGGCTTATCGCGAGCGGTTACGGCTTCGCCTAACCGCCCTACGCCTGCTTTGACGATGCAAATATACATACACATCGAGCGCTCAGGTGTATGTAAATTCACCTGCATTCAACTACCACCCTTTAGCTTGTGCTTTCCCCAAGCGTCAATATAACGACACTCAGCAAAAAGCCGGATGACAATCCGGCTTTTTTGGATTATCGCGGGCGACTACGGCTTCGCCTAACCGCCCCTACGCCCGCTTTGGCGATGCAAATATACATACACATCGAGCGCTCAGGTGTATGTATAGCAATCCTCCTAAAACCTCATACGGCGTTGCACTGCCTGACCGGGCTCCCTAAAAAATGGCGAAGCCATTTTTTAAGGAAACCCGTGCCGTATAACGACGTACTATCTTCGGCGGCACGCCTAGTATGAGACTTTATGAGTATCGCTATAAATGCAAGCGGCAGCGGTAACGCCAAGATTTGCTGCCTTGTGGTGTAATGCGCAGGCGTTCAGAAAATAAAGCCCCCTTTTCGCTGTTCTGCACCGAGCCTTATTGTTAAATCCCGCCAGGAAACTATGGACACCCTGCTCAGTCTCAAAATCTTCGCGCAAATCGTCGAAAGCGGCAGTTTTACCCGCGCCGCCGAATGCCTCGGCATCTCCACCGCGATGGCAAGCAAACATATGAAACATCTGGAGAAATACCTCGGCATCCGCCTCATACAGCGCAACAGCCGCAGTTTGAGCTTGACTGCCGAGGGCGAGCGCTACTACCGGCAAAGCATCGAAGCGCTGGCATTGCTGGACACCGCCGCCGCGCAGGCGGGCAGCGGCCGCGATACGCCACAAGGCCATCTGCGCCTGACCGCGCCCATCTGGTGCGCCAACCCGGTTTTTGCCGACTGGATGCGCGAATACCGCGCGCACTACCCCGCAGTCAGCCTGGACATCATTCTTGACAACGACATGCGCGATCTCGTCGGCGATGGCATTGACCTCGCCCTGCGCGTCAGCCGCGCACCAATACCGAGCCTCATCGTCCGCCCATTGTTTGAAGTGCGCTTCGTGCTGGTCGCCTCGCCTGCCTACATTCGCCAACACGGCCTGCCGCAAACGCTCGCGAACGCCGCCAGCCACGCCGCCGTCCTGCCCTCTTATGCCGACATCAGCCGCATGGGCTGTACCCGCGGCGAGGAAAGCCAAACCCTGCACCTGCATAGCGCCCTGCAAAGCAACAGCACGCTGATGCTGCGCGAACTGCTGCTCACGGGCAGCGGCATCGGCTACCTGCCGCAATGGCTGGCGAGCGCCGATCTTGCCGCCGGGCGGCTGGTGCGTCTCCTGCCAGAATGGCGGTTTAACAGCATCACCCTGCACGCCGCCTATCCCGCCCGCCGCCACCTCAGCGCGAAAATCCGCAGTTTTATTGATTTTCTCGTGGAGAAGGCGGAAACCATGCGCGACTTGTCCACATCCACTGTGGATAACCTGGGGGATAACTGAAGCAGTTTGCCCCGCATGCGCCATGTCCACGCGCGCTTGCGGACGACGCGAATATCGAATAATTTTCTGTAAAACAAAGTATTAAGCAGCAATTTGCCAAGTATTTCCCGTTCCCGACTTGCGGTGAATAACGCACTGCGCGGCAAAAATGTGGATAACCTGCCAAAGTTATCCACACTGCACGCACACTTGCGGCATCTTGGCAACAACAAGTGCTATCGGGTGAGAATGTGTCATTTGAGATACGCCCCCAGGCCGAATCTGATAGCATAGCGCCGCAATATCTGCTATGAACAACCTGAAATCCGGATGAAAAATATGGAAAGAAACCGCCCTTACGATCCCTCCCCTGTATGGATGCGGGCAGGATGGGTTACCTGGCTGATCATGGGGCTGTGCGTGGTGATAACACTTGCGACCTGGTTTGGCAGTAACGTCCTGACCGATGCACTGCGCTGGTCCACCCACGACATCGCCAGCGGCCAATGGTGGCGCATGATTACCCCGGTTTTCCTGCACTTTAACGCCTTCAACTCCCTGTTCGCCCATATCCTGTTCAACTGCCTGTGGTGGCTGATGCTTGGCGGGCTGATTGAATCGCAGGAAGGCTCACTGCGCCTCATCCTGCTGTTTCTCCTCTCCGCCCTGTGCGGCAACATCGTCGGCGGCTACTTTTATAGCAGCTACTACGGCGGGCTGTCTGGCGTCTGCTTTGCCCTGATTGGCTACGTCTGGCTGCGTGGCTTTGACATGCCGGAATACCGCGCCGTGGTGCAGCCCCCGCTGTTTTACGCCTGCATCATCTACATGCTCGCCGGCTTCGTCCAACTCATTCCCGGCATGGCAGATTGGGTACACGCCGCCGGGCTTGCCACCGGCCTGCTCATCGCCCTGCCGTTTCACCTGGCGGCACGCCACTGGTTGCCCGAACGGGAATGACGCCTGTGGCAATATACATACACCACGAGCGCTCAGCTGTATGTATAGCAACCCTCCTAAAGCCTCATACGGCGTTGCGCCGTCTCGCCGTACAACGGCACAGTCTTCGGCATGCACCGAGTATGAGACTTTATGAGTATCGCCATATAACCAACCATTGCCAATATACATACACATCGAGCGCTCAAGTGTATGTAAATTCATCCCCGCCGCGAGAAACATCATGAAGCCCATCCCTGTCGCCCTCCTCACCGCTCTTGCGCTCACCGCCTGTGGCGGCAACGACGTCAGCCTTTCCCTGAGCGGCCCCGGCATCAACATCAACACCCAGCACTACGGCAGCCGCAGCCCGAACCGCCCCGGCTTCACCCCGAACCCAAACAGCCAGAACAACAACCGCGCCACCCCGCCCGCCGCCAACTGGCGCCGCCTAAACGGCATGGTTGCCACCACCGCGCACACCGACGGCGACAACATCGAGCGCTACTTCCCGGACACGAGCGGCTGTCGCGACTGCGCCGCCATTCCGGGAGCCGACCGCAGCAACCCCTACTACCTCAACGGCGGCAACGGCACGCACCGCGACATCACCCCCGGCGGCGGACAAATCCTCTACTGCAACCTCTCCTACGCCAGCTTCGGCAGCTACCACGCTCCCGGCGACCGCTACCGCCATTTCCACGTCCTCCAGCCGACGCCCTACGCCGCCGTACCGACCAGCGGCAGCGCACACTACGCGGGTGCGGTCATCTACCGTAACGCCGAAGACGGCCGCATTGACCTCGACGTCGATTTCGCCAGCCACAACGTCGGCGGCAGCGTGAGCGGACTCTCAGCGGTAAACAGCCAACCGCTCGACATCAACGCCAACCTCGCCGGCAACCGCATCAGCGGCAACCTGCACTACCGCGAGCGCAGCCAGGAAAATATCGTGCCGTACAGCGGCGGCATCCTGGATGCGACCCTTTCCGGGCCACACGCCGAACACGTAATCGGCCAGTTCAGCCTGCCCGCCGCTAAAGCCGCGCGCAATTACCCGGAAAACACCGCCGTCTTTGGCGCAGAGCGGCAATAAACACCCTTTGGCACACAAATTGCTGTGGCTTATAACGCCGTGTTGCCCACGGCGCGCACCAGGGAAGGTCGGAAAAAACTAGCGGCACTCCCTTTCTTGCAATCTTTACCTAAGGAGTGCAGCAATGCCACAGAAAAAACAAAAACCGTGGATTAACGCAGCCGTCCTGCCGATGGCGCTATTACTCCCCGCCTGCGGTGGCTCAGATAACTGGATCGCCGACAAAATTCTGCGACACGACGCCGCCCCGGCGCCAAACCCCAATGCCGGACTGGTCGCCACCGACGACATGATCATCGGCGAAGTTACCCTGCCACCGCTGACTGCTGCACGCCCGGATGTGGCTGAACAGGCGGAGTTGGACAAAGGCTTTGCTGCTGTAAACCGTCTACGTACGGCAAAAGGACTAGAACCCTTTGCCTATAACGAAAGCCTCGCTGCCTACGCCCAAGTTCGCGCCAAAGAAATGGCGGATATGGGCGAGCTTAACGACCACAAGCGACCCAACGGTGATCTCGCCTGGGATTCTCGTTACTTCACAGGTCCCGGTCACGCCGCTGAAGATGCTGCTGCGGGCAATGGCAACGCAGAAGCTACGGTCAAACAATGGGAAAACAGCCCACGCCATTTGGCACCTATTCTCAACCAAGGCAACTTTAATCACCGCAACATTGCCCTCGGGCATCACTACAATCCCAAGAGTAAGTACAAACACTACTGGTCACTCATGTTTAGCGATGCCAATACAAACAGTATCTACCGCTACATCAGCCCGTTGGACCGCACCGCTGCCGCGGCTGCTATTCGTGAAGTCGTGCAATACGGCAGCGACGGCCGCCTCAGCCTGCGCAACCAGACCCTTGCACTGGGCAATGACCATCGCATCAACCTGCGTGCGCCAGATACTTTGGGCTGGTCCTATCAGACCTTTGGTGAAATCACTGATACCAAAGGCGTTCCTGAGGCTTACCTCAACGTCGGCAAGCCGTTCGTTCCGGGCGAAGGCGCCATGCAGGCGGACTATCGCGGCAAGATGGTCGGCGATCTCGCACAAAAAAGCCGGGTGAGTGCCGATGTGGCTGCGCATCTCGATTTTGGCGCGCAAAAAACCATCGCCCTGCATGTGGAAAACGCCACCCGCGACGGCACGCGCGATGCCCGCCTTGATTTCAGCGACACCCTCAACTGGAACGGCAAAGCGCAGCGTTTTGAGCGCGACAGCAATAACACCGCCCGCCTCTACGGACCGCAGGGTGAAGAACTTGGCGGCCAGTTCAGCCGCAGCGTGGGCAACGAAGCCTACCGTGGCGTTTACGGCGCGAAAAAAGTGCAATAACCGGCACGGGCACAGAAAAACACCGGCAGCTGCCGGTGTTTTTTTATGCAGGAAGAGACGGGCATCGCCATAAAAGCGGTCCATTTACATACACCTTGAGCGCTCAGGTGTATGTATAACGAGGCTGAGTGCTTACATACATCAATCGCGTTTTCGTCTGTATAAATGGTAAAATCCGCGCGCTGAAATGCGCGTTACACCTTTAAACAAAAAACGGTGAACCCCTTAAAGTGCAAGACAAAAACCACCTTGCCAAAAGGACATTTCCGCCCCTGTCATCCCTATTGGAGAACCCCGCCATGCACCCCGCAAAACCCGCTGCGCTTGCCGCTGCCATCCTCCTTGCCCTGCCCGCGCACGCACAAAACGGCGAAGACCTGCAAGCCATCACCGTCAAGAGTGACCGCGACAACACCCGCACCGAAGACGTCAATTCCTACACCACCTCGGCGATGCGCACCACCACCGGCCTGACCCTCTCGCCGCGCGAAACGCCGCAATCCGTCAGCGTCATCACCAAAACCCAGCTTGACGACCGGGGGCTGACCACCATCGAAGACGCGCTGCGCACCACCACCGGGGTGAACGTCACCCGCCACGGCACCCGCACCGTGTACCAGTCGCGCGGCTTTTTTATCGAACAAATCGAAGAAGACGGCATCAGCAACACCATCGGCGCGCCGGGCGTCACCGGCAACCCCTTCCGCGACCCGAAACAACAAATGGATTTGGCGCTCTACGACCACATCGAAGTGGTGCGCGGCGCGACCGGGCTGACCCAGGAAAACAGCGAGCCAGGCGGCACCATCAACGCGGTGCGCAAAAAACCGACCGACAACACCCAAATCCGCGCCGATGCCATTGCCGACCGCTTCGGCAAAGTGCGCGCCACCGGCGACGTCTCCGGCACGCTGAACGAACCATGGGGCTTGCGCGGCCGCGTCGTTGCCGTTGGCGAACACGACGACAGCTTCAAGCGCCACGTCGATGGCAGCAACGGCCTGCTCTACGGCGTACTTGACCAAAAACTGGGCGACAACACCAAACTCACCCTCGGCGGCTACTACCAAAACCAGCACGACACCCCCGACCCGAACGGCCTGCCACTCTCTGAAGACGGCAGCGACCTGCGCCTGCCGCGCAAAACCTTCCTCGGCGCCAACTGGAACGAAGGCAAATTCCGCAAGCAGGGCGCGTTCCTCGAACTCGAACACGAAATCAACGACGACTGGCGCGTCAGCGGCAAACTCGACTACAAACGCACCAACGCCGGACAAAACTACGCCTCACTCGCTGGCGGCGGCAAACTCGGCGGCGGCGCGAAAAAAGACGGCACCCTGCCGCTCGATGGCATCGAACACTACGACCACAGCGGCAAACAGTTCGCCTTCCAGACCAACCTCAACGGCAGCTTCAACGCCCTCGGCCACAGCCACGACCTCTTCCTCACCTACAGCTACAACCGCGAAAAAACCGACGTGCGCGGAATGTCGATGAACACCAACGACGCCAAATACAACATCTATACCTGGCGCGGCGACGAAATCCCGCGCCCGGACTGGAGCCACCCCGACGACCGCAATACCAGCTACAACAACTACACCACGCACGGCATCAGCGGCGGTCTGCGCCTCAACCCGACCGACAACCTGCACCTCCTCGCCGGCACGCGCTACACCCACTGGAAACGCAACTGGGGCTGGCATTACGACCTGAGCGACGGCAAAGCCGACAGCCGCGCCGACCGCATCATCGACACCAGCAAAAGCCGCTTCGTGCCGTACTTCGGCGTCACCTACGACCTTGACCCGCACAACAGCCTCTACGCCAGCTACACCAGCATCTTCAAATACAACAGCAACGTCAGCAAAACCGGCGGCAACCTCCCGGCAACGCTGGGCAACAACATCGAAGTCGGCTGGAAAGGCGAATGGTACGACGGCGACCTGAACGCCACCGTCGCCCTCTACCAAATCAACCAAAAAAACACCGCCGTCAATAGCGGCAAACGCCTCGATGACGGCACCAAACGCTTCTACTTCGAGCCGATGACACTAAAAAGCCACGGCGTGGACGCCGAAATCAGCGGCAAACTCACCGACGCCTGGCAAATGTTCGCGGGCTACAGCTACAACACGCGCAAATACACCGCAAGCATCGGCAGCATCGAAAAAGGCAGCAGCTTCAACAAACAGACGCCGAAACACATGCTGCGCCTCTACACCAGCTACCGCCTGCCGGGGGCAGCGGAAAAATGGACGGTCGGCCTCGGCATGAGCACGCAAAGCAGCACCAGCAGCGGCTGGGACGTCAAAAACGGCGGCCACACCCTCTGGAACGCCAACGTGCAATACAAACCGACCAAAGACCTCAACATCGGCGTTGCCGTCAATAACCTCACCGACAAACGCTACTACGAAAACCACGGCATCCGTGCGCACGGCTGGGGCAACTTCTACGGCGAACCGCGCAACGTCATGCTCAACGTCAAGTGGGAGCTGAAATAAGCAGCAGGACAAAGCCCCATTTTGCGAATATTCAAGACAATGCGTGCAAGACTATCGCTACGCGAGCCTTTACCCCTCCCGGTCCTCCCCGCCCTGCGGGGAGGATTTTTCATTATAAACAGCCGGTAACGGCCACCGTCCCCCAATCTACTGCCGCTACCCGTTCGGACATGCCACGGACGTCATTAACACATTGTTCGCCTTCATAAAAACTGCCTCGACATTGCAATACCCCAGCGAACGAAGCGTTATACATACACCTCGAGCGCTCAGCTGTATGTATATCTAACCAACCCGGAGAAATCATGAGCACCTACCAAGACACCCTCGCCCGCCTGCACGCGCAGATGCAAAACCACAGCGACATGGCGCTCGAACGCCTGGCGCGCAAAATCATCATCGCGCTGGAAGCACAAATGAAAGACGAAGAAATCGCGCAAGAACTCACCATCGAACAGCCGCATTACCGCAACCTGCGCCGCCTCATCCAGGAGCGCGACTGGAACGACCGCCGCATCGCCGCGGAGCTGGACATGCTCGACCAGGTCGCACAAGCGCTTGGCGACGACTACCCCGCCGACACCGCGCAAAACAATTTGAGCTTCACCTGCGCGCTCGACTACTGGCGCGAACTGCAACACAAAGCGGATACCGCGACCGTCGCCGCCATCGCCGGGCTTTACCTCGATAACGCCGACCACGCCGCTTTCGGTGCAAACGGCGCGCCGAACGAAGCCACCTGGGGCAGTGATCCGAAAATCGCCAGCACCATCCGCCAGCTGGAAGAATGGATCAAAAACGCCTGATACCGACTTTGCCGTTATACATACACCTTGAGCGCTCAGGCGTATGTAAATAGCCACGCCGCCCCGCCCGGTGTAAAAACAGGGGTTTGGTATATAATGCCGCCCCTTTCCACCAG
>CAURAS010000021.1:0-11600 GCA_963522865.1 uncultured Cardiobacterium sp. | reverse complement strand
TTGCGGTCGTAGCCGCGGTTCCAGTCGCCGGTGAGGTCGGCCAGGGTATGCGGCGCGTTTACCAGCGGGTTGTCTTCGTGCGTCCATTCGCCGTTTTCGATACGGCGGATTTCTTCGCGGATGGCGAGCATGGCGTCGCAGAAGCGGTCGAGTTCGGCCAGGGTTTCGCTTTCGGTCGGCTCTATCATCAGTGTGCCGGGGACGGGGAAGCTCATGGTCGGCGCGTGGAAGCCGTAGTCCATCAGCCGTTTGGCGATGTCATCGACGCTGACGCCGGCGCTGTCTTTGTAGGGGCGGACGTCGATGATGCATTCGTGTGCGACGTGGCCGTCGGCGTCGCTGTAAAGCACTTCGTAGGCGCCGTTTTCTTTGAGGCGTTTGGCGATGTAGTTGGCGTTCAGGATGGCGACCTGGCTTGCTTTTTTCAGGCCGTCCGCGCCCATCATGCGCAGGTACATCCACGGGATGACGTCCACCAGCGCGCTGCCCCACGGCGCGGCGCTGACCGCCAGTCCGCCGCGGTGTTCGAGCGGCACGACGCTGTGGCCGGGCAGGAAGGGTTTCAGGTGTTCTTTGACGGCGATGGGGCCAACGCCGGGGCCGCCGCCACCATGCGGGATGGCGAAGGTTTTGTGCAGGTTCAGGTGGGAGACGTCGGAGCCGTAGTGGCCGGGCGCGGCGAGGCCGACCTGGGCGTTGAAGTTGGCGCCGTCAAGGTACACCTGGCCGCCGTAGCCGTGGATGATGGCGCAGAGTTCGCGGATGTTGCGCTCGAAGATGCCGTGCGTCGAGGGGTAGGTGACCATGATGGCGGCGAGGCGGTCGGCGTGTTCTTCGGCTTTGAGGACGAGGTCGGCGATGTCGATATCGCCGTCTTCGTCGCAGGCGACGATGACGACTTCCATGCCCGCAAGCGCCGCCGATGCCGGGTTGGTGCCGTGCGCGGATTGGGGGATGAGGCAGATGTTGCGCTGGCTGTCGCCGCGGCTTTCGTGGTAGGCACGGATGGCGAGCAGCCCGGCGTATTCGCCTTGTGCGCCGGAGTTGGGTTGGAGGGAGACGGCGTCGTAGCCGGTGGCTTCTGCCAGCATGGCTTCGAGTTCGTCGAACATTTCGCGGTAGCCTTCTGCTTGTTCGAGCGGGGCGAAGGGGTGGATGTCGCTGAATTGGCGCCAGGTGACGGGCATCATTTCGCTGGCGGCGTTCAGCTTCATGGTGCAGGAGCCGAGCGGGATCATGGTGCGGTCGAGCGCCAAATCCCAGTCGGAGAGTTTGCGCAGGTAGCGCATCATTTCGGTCTCGCTGCGGTGTTCTTTGAAGACGGGATGGCTCAGGTACTGGCTGCTGCGCACGGCGAAGGCGGGCAGCATTGCCTGCGGTTTTTCGAGTTTGATGTCATCGTCGGTGCGACCGCTGAAGATGGCGACGAGCAGTTTGACCTCGGCTTCGCTGCTCAGTTCGTCAAGTGAGACGCCGATGCTGCTGGCGTCAATGCGGCGCAGGTTGTAGCCCGCGTCTTGCGCGCGCTGCATGATGAGATCGGCGCGTGAGCCGACGTCGATGTGCAGGGTGTCGAAGAAATTTTCGTAGGTGAATTTGAAGTGGTGTTTTTCCAGCGTTAGCGCGAGCTGGGTGGCGAGCTGGTGGACGCGCACGCCGATGTTGCGCAGGCCTTCGGCGCCGTGCCAGACGGCGTAGCAGCCGGCCATGATGGCGAGCAGCGCTTGCGCGGTGCAGACGTTACTGGTCGCTTTTTCGCGGCGGATGTGCTGTTCGCGCGTTTGCAGGGCGAGGCGGTAGGCGGGTTTGCCGTGGCTATCGACGGAAATGCCGACAAGACGACCCGGCATGGCGCGTTTGAAGCTGTCGCGCGTTGCCATGAAGGCGGCGTGCGGCCCGCCGAAGCCGAGCGGTACGCCAAAGCGCTGTGCGTTGCCGACGACGATGTCGGCGTTCCATTCGCCGGGCGGGGTGAGGATGGTCAGCGCGAGGAGGTCGGTCGCAACCGCCAGCACCGCGCCGTTGGCATGGGCGATTTCCGCAAGGCCACGGTAATCGGCAACATGGCCGTGCGTGTCCGGATATTGCACCAGCACGCCGAAGTATTCCGTCTGCGGCAGTTCGTTTTTGCAATCGACCACCGCGATTTCAATGTCCTGATAACCGGCGCGGGTGAGAAGGACGTCAATCGTCTGCGGATGCACGCGCTGATCGACGAGGAAGACGTTGGACTTTGCCTTGCTCTGCCGCCGTGCCAGCGTCATCGCCTCTGCCGCCGCCGTCGCTTCATCAAGCAACGAGGCGTTGGCGATTTCCATGCCGGTCAAATCGCAGACCATCGTCTGGAAATTCAGCAGCGCTTCCAGACGCCCCTGCGAAATCTCCGGCTGGTACGGCGTGTAAGAGGTGTACCACGCCGGATTCTCCAGCACATTGCGCAGAATCACCGGCGGCACCACCGTGCCGTAATACCCCTGACCAATCAGCGAGCGGAAAACCTGGTTTTTATTGGCAATCTTCTGCAACGCGGCCAGCGCCTCGCGCTCCGAAAGCGGCGCGGGCAAACGCATCTCCTTGCAACGAATATCCTGCGGCACCACCGCATCAACAAAATCATCCAGACGGCTAAAACCAAGCAGTTTCAGCATTTTCTCCTGCTCGGCGGGAGAAGGACCAATATGACGGGAGACAAAAGGCGCATGAGCAGACACGACAAAATCCTCAATAAAAAAAGCGAAAAAGCGCCACTCGCGTGGCGCTACACAAAAAAACGGTTACTTCTGGGCGAAATCGCGGTAGGCGGCCTCATCCATCAAACCGTCCAGCTCAGCGGTATCGGCGAGCTGCACCTTATAGACCCAACCCTCCGATTCTGCGGCAGAATTGAGCAAATTTGGCTGATCAACCAGCGCCTGATTGACCTCAATCACCTCGCCGGACACCGGGCTTTTTACTTCGCCCGCCGCTTTCACGGACTCAATCACCGCGGCCTCATCACCGACTGCGACCTGACGGCCAACCTCCGGCAACTCGACGAAAACAATATCGCCCAACGCATCCTGGGCAAAATCCGTAATTCCGACAGTGCCAATCGAACCCTCGACACGAATCCACTCATGATCATCAGTAAACTTCAACATAAAAACACCTCATAAAAATAAAGAAAGTGCAGAAAGCCACAGCATTCTAACACAAGAAAAAGCGGCGACAATGTGATAACCTGCGCGCTCCCACACACCACAAAACACAGGAAAAAACATGAACATCATCCTGCTCGGCGCACCCGGCTCAGGCAAAGGCACACAAGCGGCATTCCTCATCGAACAACACGGACTCACCCACCTCTCCACCGGCGACATGCTGCGCGCTGAAATCGCCGCCAACAGCGACCTCGGCCGCCAGGCAAAAAGCATCATGGAAAGCGGCGCGCTGGTCTCGGACGACATCGTCATCGCCATGATCGCCGCGCGCCTCTCCGAAAAAGGCGCACTCTTTGATGGCTTCCCGCGCACCATCGCCCAGGCAGAAGCGCTGGACAAACTCCTCGCCGGCCGTGGCAGCCAAATCGACCGCGTCATCGAGCTGCAAGTAGATAACGAAGAAATCGTCAAACGCATGCTCGCCCGTGGCAGAAGCGATGACAACGAAGAAACCATCCGCAACCGCCTGGCCGTCTTTGAAGCACAAACCAAACCGCTGATTGCCTACTATGCCGCACAAGGCAAACTACGCAGCATTGACGGCAGCGGCGAACTGGACGCCATCCGCGCACGAATCGAAGCGGCGTTGCAATAAATGGCGGACAAAATGAGCGAATTTGACGCGGATTACCAACCGCTCTATGAAATGTACGACGACGAATACTTCCCCAATTTCCTCGTCGATAAAATCAAGGCGGAACTCGACAAAGTCGAAGCCGTGCTGACAAATGGCGAAACCAATACCGCCGTCATCCAAAACCATCTGGACACAATGACGCGGGCGATTAACGATCTGGAAGACGAATTCGACGCAAACGACAGCGAAATCGAAACCGTCGCCCGCGATTCCATTGCCGAAGCCGTGGATTACCTCCTGCAAAAATACCGCATTGCTATTGACCTTGAAGAAGCCTTGCGCGAGCGTGAATGGTAAATCGTGCTAAAAAATCCCGCCATGTTGCGGGATTTTTTATACGCCTGTCCCGAATTAAATGACTACAGCGCTCTATCCTGCCCTATGCCATTACATACACCACGAGCGCTAACCTGTATGTAAATCCTCCTGAATAAAGCGGGCCAAAATATCGAGGAAATTATGGAAGAAGAAAACGCCTATCCGAAAAAATCCGTCCGACGGAACTTTACCATGTGCGGCACACTGTTTGGCTTTATCCCCGCCTTGTTTCTATCGGTATTCCCTGTTGTTGGCCCAATACTGTTTCTGCTAACATTCATTTTTTTATTTCCACTTGCCTGGATTGCCGGGGCATTTATTGCATCATTGGAACTTCGTCGCACTCCAGGGGGATATTTAACAGCAATGACCATTTGCGCCTTTCTTGGGCTTTCTTGCCTTTTCCCGTTTTCCAGGATTAATATCGGTACTATTGGTGGTCCCATGTTTGGTTCTGCCGAAGAAGCAGTATATATAATTCTTACCCTGATAGGCATAGGCGCATTCTCTGGGCTGATGACCGCGCTGATGACACTACCCGGCAAAGAAGACCATTCAGAAAACGAAGAATCTCCATGACCAGACAAATTTCCCCTTATCCAGCATGGTCGGTTTTCTGGAAATTCAGTATTTGCGGCATTCTGCTGGGTATAACTCCCGGCGTGATTGTGGGATTACTGCTGCAAGGCATTCCTGACCTGGCGCAATCCTTGCTGATACTTCCTGCCCTCCTCATCATCCCTTCTGCCCTGCTGGCAGCCGCAATCATTGCAAAATGCAGAATTTACCGGGATTCGGACGGCATTCTCATGGCAATCGCCATTAGCGTAATATCCGGCATAGCCTGCGCTTACATCGCTTACACCGTACTATCCCTGTATGCGAATCACCACGGGGGCAAATCAGACGGTGATTTGGCAAATATCTTTACCATAATCGTCGTTGCTTTGGGGATTCCCGCTGGCTGGATTACCGCCTTTTTTACCCTGCCCGCCAAACCCATTCCCCCTGAAGAACATTAACCCGCGATTCAGGCGTACCATCACCCAAACTATATCATCTCACTCATCGCATTACCCTCCAGAACAAACCATTCAGAAGATAAGTAATCCCCATGAATACCTCCATCCAACCCTACCCGCCCATTCGCGTATTTATCCTGTTTGCCGTAGTTGCCCTGCTGATTGGATTTATACCGATATTTTTACTTATGTATATACTCAATGATTTAAGCCCTGCCAGTCCCGAAAAAGATGCCACAGTGCTTCTACTACAAATCATACTACCTGCCGTTTTACTGGCAGACTTTATTATCGTAAAAAATAAAATTTACCGGGAAAATAATGGTATTCTTGTAGCAATGATTATTTGTATTTTATCCTGCATAGCCGGGATAACCATTTTTGACATCATTAACTCTGTTATAAAATCTTACGATGTAATCATTGATATAGAATTTATCAAAATCATGAGTGCCATATTCTGCATACCGGGCGCCATTGCTGGCTGGCTCACCGCCTTTTTTACCCTGCCCGCCAAACCCATTCCCCCTGAAGAACATTAACCCGCGATTCAGGCGTACCATCACCCAAACTGTTTACATACACCTTGAACGCTCAAGTGTATGTAAATCACGAAAACCCCAATACTTAAGGAACCCACCCATGAGCGGAAACAGCATCGGCCAAAACCTCATCCTTACCACCTTTGGCGAAAGCCACGGCGTTGCCATCGGCGGCATCCTCGACGGCTGCCCGGCAGGCATCCCGCTGGACGAAGCCGCGATTCAGGCCGAACTCGACCGGCGCAAGCCCGGCACTTCGCGCCACGTCACCCCGCGCCAGGAAGCCGACCGCCTGCAACTCCTCTCCGGCATCTTTGAGGGCAAGACCAGCGGCACGCCAATTGGCCTCCTCATCATGAACGAAGACCAGCGCAGCCGCGATTACGGCGCGATTAAAGACCAATACCGCCCCGGCCACGCCGACTACACCTACCACGCCAAATACGGCATTCGCGACTATCGCGGCGGCGGACGCGCGTCCGCGCGCGAAACCGCCATCCGCGTCGCCGCTGGCGCGATTGCCAAACAAATCCTCGCCCACCTCGCAGGCGTGCAAATCCGCAGCTACGTCTCGCAAATTGGCGAACACCGCCTTGAATTCGTGGACTGGCGTCACGTCGGCGAAAACCCATTCAACTGCCCCAACGACCACCAGACCGCGCTGCTTGACCGCTACCTCGCCGACATCCGCCGCGCAGGCGACAGCATCGGCGCGGAAATCACCGTCATCGCCGAAAACGTCCCCGCCGGTCTCGGCGAACCCGTTTTCGACCGCTTAGACGCCGACATCGCCAAAGCCCTGATGAGCATCAACGCCGTCAAGGGCGTGGAAATCGGCGACGGCTTCGCCGTTATCCAAAAACGCGGCAGCGAGAACCGCGATGAGCGCCGCGCAGAAAGCGGCTTTGCCAGCAACCACGCCGGCGGTATTCTTGGCGGCATCAGCAGCGGACAAACCATCCTCGCCCGCGCCGCCTTCAAGCCGACCAGCAGCATCCTCATCCCCGGCCACAGCACGGACGTGCACGGCGCGGACGTGGAAGTCGTCACCAAAGGGCGGCACGACCCCTGCGTCGCCCTGCGCGCCTGCCCCATTGTCGAGGCGATGCTGGCGCTGACCCTGGCCGACCACTACCTGCGCCAACGCGGGCAGAACGGCCGCTAAACATTCCCACCCCAACCGGAGCCAACCATGCACAAAACCCTCCTCCCCCTGTTTGCCGTCCTCGCCCTGCCGCTTGCCCACGCCGCAAGCGATGGCAAAAAACAGGCCGATGACTTCACCAAACTCTACAGCAGCACCTGCTTCGCCTACCTGCCCGAACTGGACAAGCTGAACGAAAAACTGGCCGACTTCCCGCCCGTCCCGGAGGAAGACGCGCAGAACTTCCTGCGCGGCTACAACGGCAAGGCGTGGATCGTGCCGCACGAACCTGAGAATTACGTCATCGCCGTCATGCCGGAGCACGAACACTGCGCGCTCTACGCCTACCACGCCGACGCCGCGCGCATCGAAAAACAATACCTCGACTTCGTCAAAAAACCGCCGGAAGGATTCACCGCCGAACCCTACGAAGACACGCATGACACCACCGACGGCATCAAAACCCACACCATCACCTACCAGTGGAAAGCCTCCGACAGCGAAGACAAACCAACTTTCATGCTCACCACCTCCACCGACCCGCAAAGCAAAATCCAGGCGATGATCAGCGTCGCTATCCTCAGCAAAGACTGACGCCGCTCATCCTGCGAAAAACGGTGCGCCTTGCGCACCGTTTTTGCCTTTGGGCAGTATTAACTGCGATCTCTACTCCCGCATCATCATCACCGCAACCCCGCGCGCCTACAGTTATACATACACCTGAGCGCTCATGGTGTATGTAAATCGGGAGGCATTACCAGACCGTATTGCCGCTGCGCTCAGCCTTCCGGCCACGTTGCTGCGCCGTTTTGCAGGAGCGCGCGCAGGGTGGCGGCGACGGCCTCGGCGTTTACCGCGGCGTAGTCGGCGATGGCGGTGGTGCTGTCGGGGCGGTAGCGCTGCGGGCTGTGCAGCGCGGCCTCAAGGCGGTTGGCACGGGCGGTTAGCATCGCCGCATCGGCGGCGAGGATGACGGCGGAGGCGAGTACGGTGTGCTGTTGCGGGGCGCCGCGGCGTTGCCAGTATTGGGCGGTGCCGGCGATTTTGCGCCCGCCGCTGGCGAGGTTGAAGCGGCCATCGCAGAAAGAACCCGGCACACTTTGATAATCCGTCGGGATGGCGAAGGCGGCGAAGAGTTTTTGCAGCAGCGCGCAGAGGTGGCGGTAATGCGCCTCGGCGGCGGCTGCCGGGTGCGCGGCGTGCGCGGGGTAGGCGAGCTGGAGATTGACGGTGGCGGGGGATTGCGGCACGACGCCGCCACCGCTGAGGCGGATGTGGACAGGCAGGCCGTCGGCCGCGAGCGCGGCACAGGCGTCGGCAAAGCCGGGTTTGTGGCGGTAGCTGCGCGGCACGACGATGCCGTCGCGGCCGCTATGAACGAGGGCGACGCCGCCTTGTTGTCGCACGCTGGCGTCGATGAGCTGCTGTTCGTTGGCCGCCCAGTCGCGGTGGTCAAGGTCGAAGGTGGCGGCAGGGAGCAGGGTGAAGCGGGGCATGGGTGTTTTGCGAAATATTAGTCTTTCCGGTGGTTTCGCCAGTGCCGGCTGTCCGGGATTATACATACACCTGAGCGCTCGATGTGTATGTAAATCAGGACGCATCCGCCGCCGCGAACTGCTCCGGCGCCAGCGGCGTGCGGCCAAGCAGCGCGCTGAAATCGCGGTTATCGGCGCAGGAGCCGTCAGCCAGGAGGCGCAGGGTGGCGGCGCTCACCATGCCGTTGCTCAGGTAGTTGGTAAGCGGCAGGAAGGGTGCGAGTAGCGGCGACGGCAGCGGTAACACGCGCGCTGCCGTTTTGCCGTGCAGGCTGGCGCGCAGGGTGTTCAGGTAAGCGGCGAGCGACAGCGCGCGGCCGCCGCTCATGTTGATGGTGGTGTTGCGCGACGGGGCGGCGAGCAGCGCGGCGACGCCGTCGGCAATGTCGTAAACGTGAACCGGTTGCAGCATTTGCCGCCCGCCATCGGGCAGGGCGAGGAGCGGCAGGCGGGCGAGGCGGATGAACAACTCGCAGCTTTTGCCGCCGCGGCCGTACACCACCGAGGGGCGGACGGTGTCGGTAGCGAGTTGCACGCGCACTGCCTCATCGCCGCGCCCTTTGCTGCCGAGGAAGGCGACCGGATGCCAGGCATCGGCACCGAGCGCGGAAATTTGCAGCCAGCGGGTGACGCCCGCTTCTCGTGCCCAGGCGGCAAGCGTAGCTGGCGCGTGATGATGCACGCTTTCGAGCGCCTCCGCGTCGCGGCTCATGATGCCGACGGCGTTCACTACTGCATCCTGCCCGTGAAGACAGGCGCGTGCGGTGCTTTCATCCAGCGCGCGCAGGTCAAGTTCGCGGTGGGTGGGCGTTTGCACTTGATGCCCGCACTGGCGCAGGCGGGCGGCGATGTGGCGACCGATGAAGCCGCTGCCGCCGAGGAGGAGGATGTTCATGGTTTGCTCCGTGGCGGACGGTGGCAGGTGCCACTGGCGCAGGTGGCGTGCGGCAGGAGCCAGCGCGAGAGGCGGTAGCGGTGACGCGCGAGCAGGGGGTAGAAGCGGTCGGCGAGTGGACGCAGCAGCGGCCAGTTCCAGATGCGGTGCAGGCGACGGCCTTCGCATTCGCGGTACATGAGGCGCAGGGCGGGCATGCCGCGCAGAACGGTGCCGTCGGCGTGAAGCGCGTGGATGAGCGTCAGCGCGGCATCGCGGCTGATGTTATGCGCCTTCAGCAGAGGTTCGTTGCCCTGTACGGGCAGTAGGGCGAGGCTGCCGCTGCGGTTAGCTGCGCGCGTTCGTGCCATTTCGCGTTGGCAGAGCGGGCAGTCGGCGTCGTAGAAAATGGTGTGTTGCATATTGTCCTCACATCGGTTTGAAAACCATCAGGAAATAAATGATAACCGTGGCGCAGAAGGCGGGATAGCCAAGCAGTTCCCAGCGTCGTGCCAGTTGGTGGTAACGCGGCGGCATCTCGCGCGCGCCGGCAGTGTCGGCAGCAGCGGCGATTTTCGCCATTTGCAGTTGCAGCCACACCACCGGCAGCCAGCAGACGCCGGCAAAGCCGTATAGTGCAAGCGTCATCCAAATCCATTTCGCCGACCACGGCCAGCCCGCCTGCCAAATCATCCAGCTCCCTGAAGCGACTTGAAAAATTACCGTCGGTGTGGTGAACCACCAATCGGCGCGCACCACCCAGCGCGCAACCACTGACTGTGCCGCGACTGAGCCGCTGCGGTTCACCCAGAACATATAAAACGCCGTGCCGAAGCCGGTGCCGACCAGCAGCGTCGCAGAAATGATGTGTAACGTCTTGACGAGTAAATAAGTATTCATGGATTCCTCCGGGCGAGATAACAGATGAGCGCCAGAATCGGCAGATTTTTGACGAGCGGCGCGAACGGGTGCAGCCAAGCCTCTGGCAAGCGCCAGGCAACAATCAGCGTGTAAACAGCGACCGTTGCCGCTTGCAGCCACCACAAGGCGCGACCACGGGCGAGCGAGGTCAGGCAACAGACGCCGAGGATGACGTCCCAGGCGGAAGCCGCGTAAAACAGCGGCGGTTGTAGTGCGGCCGGCACACCAATTTGCGCGAGCAGTTGCAGAGATTCATCCGCTGCAGTCAGCGCCGGTTGCAAGCCGCTCCACAGCCAAAGGATGGCAAGCGAGAGCGATAAATAAAACGGCGGCAACATTTCTCCTCCTTTTGTGGTTTAAGGAATTTCTGTATAAACAGAAATTACATGGGTTAAAAAAACGCGCGGGGTGTCGGTTACATTAGGCCACAGGCGGTAATTCAACAACAGTGTGAGGCACACACCGCATTTTGTTGGGTTACGCGCTTCGCGCTAACCCAACCTACGGCATTTAAGACAACGCGCGAGGTAGCAGAGCGCTTTACCGCGGCTTTTCGGGTTAGCGTTTTCAGGTTTACATACACCTAAGCGCTCGATGTGTATGTAAACGGTAAATGGCAGTTGGGTTTATGGGCGTCGTCGCTGCGCGGGTTATTTGCTGCCCCCACCTGTCCCTCCGCCACGGGGGGAGGGGGCATTCGATGATTTACATACACATGAGCGCTCGATGTGTATGTAAACGGTAAATGACAGTTGGGTTTATGGGCGTCGTCGCTGCGCGGGTTATTTGCGGCCCCCACCTGTCCCTCCGCCACGGGGGAGGGGCATTCGATGATTTACATACACTTGAGCGCTCAGGGTGTATGTAAATTGGGTATGCCGCGCTACGCTAACCCAATCAACATCGCGGCTTAATGCAGCAATTTCTGAATCCCCGCGCCCAGTTTCAGCACCTTTTTCATCGTGCCGACAGAGAGGCGCAGCATCTCGTTCGCCCAACTGGTCAACGTGCTGATGAATTCATGCGTTTCCTGGATGCGCGCGCGCACGGTTTCATTTTCCTGCGCGAATTCCGGGCTTTCCATCAAGGTTTGCAAGAATTGCACCGTTGGCTCGATCTCGCGACGCTGCCGTTCGGCGACGATGATGCGAAAGAGCGTCCACACGTCTTCGGAAGTCGCAAAATGATCGCGGCGGTCGCCCATGATGTGTACCACTTGTACCAGCTGCCAGCTTTGCAACTCTTTGATGCTGTTACTGACGTTGGAGCGGGCGACGCCCAGCGTCTCGACGATTTCATCGGCGTTCATCGGCCGTCCCAGAATGTAGAGCAGTGCGTGAATTTGCGCGACAGTGCGGTTCACGCCCCATTTGGCGCCCATCTCGCCCCAATGCAGGACGAATTTTT